>JAQGNA010000657.1 GCA_028292075.1 Rhodoferax sp.
TGAGAACGAAGAGGTGGGTGAAACCCCAGGCCAGCAAGGTGAAGGTGGCGCCTGCCGCAAACAGCTCGTCGGTCGATGCATGGCGATCTTCCGTCATATAGGCAATCAGGCTTCCCGCCGCGTAAAAGTAGAACACCGCCTCCAGCGCCGAGGACCATGGCAAAAGCTGTCGCATGCCATATGCCATCTGTAACGCGAGCAGCACAATAACAGGGCCGGCAATGCCGGCGCTTACCCAGGCCAGGCCGGGTGTGCGCCTGACCATGCCGGTGGTGATGCCCAGCACCACAATGCCGAACACATTGAAGCCAATGTGTCCGGCTTTGGTACTTTCGATAAAGGGGTACAGCAGCATGCCCAGGAGCTGGACCACCAGCAAGATGGCCGATGGATGCCGCCTTGTATGAAGCAGCAGGCGCAGGTTATTGATGGTTTTAAGTTTTGGCATGGGCTTGGGTTTTTAAAGTGCACGCGGTGCTTCCATCTCCAGTGGGTGGCTTGGCGTGCAGCTGGCAACGCGTGCCGGCGCAGCCATGGGCCGGCACTGAACCTGAAAATACCATCGCCTGATTTGCATACCTGCCCAAGCCCAAGAAAAAAGGTTCATTGCCATGAAAATAGCAATGAACCTTATCTTTATTGGTGCCGGAGAGATGAATCGAACACCCGACCTTCTCATTACGAATGAGCTGCTCTACCGACTGAGCTACACCGGCTTAAGCCCGTGATTATAGCCCGGAGTGATAGGCGGTGACCCGCTCGACCTCGTTTTTAGAGCCCAGCATCACGCTGACGCGCTCATGCAGTTTGGTGGGCCCAATGTCCAGGATGCGCTGCCTGCCGTTGGTGGCGGCACCACCGGCCTGCTCAACCAGCCAGCTCATCGGATTGGCTTCATACATCAGCCGCAGCTTGCCGGCCTTGTCGGGTTCGCGTTTGTCCCACGGGTACAGGAAAATGCCGCCGCGGCACAGAATGCGATGCACGTCGGCCACCATGGCCGCCACCCAACGCATGTTGAAATCCTTGCCGCGCGGGCCTTCCTTGCCTTGCAGGCATTCGTCGATGTAGCGCTTGACCGGCTCGTCCCAGTGCCGCGTGTTGCTCATGTTGATGGCAAATTCCTGGGTGTCTTGCGGAATCTGCACGTTTTCTTGCGTCAGCACGAACGAGCCCTGCTCGTGGTCCAGCGTGAACATGGCCACGCCATCGCCCACGGTGAGCACTAGGGTGGTTTGCGGCCCATAGACGCAATAGCCGGCCGCGACCTGCTGGTTGCCGGGCTGCAGGAAGTCGCTTTCCGCCACGGCCGCGTCGCCCTCCGGCTTTTTGAGCACGCTGAAAATGGTGCCGATGCTGACGTTGATGTCGATGTTGCTGGAGCCGTCGAGCGGGTCGAACATCAGCAGGTACTCGCCCTGGGGGTAGCGGTTGGGAACAACGTAGATGCTGTCCATTTCCTCCGACGCCATGGCTGCCAGGTGGCCACCCCATTCATTGGCCTCGATCAGCACTTCATTGGCGATGATGTCGAGTTTTTTCTGGATTTCCCCCTGTACGTTTTCGCTGCCGGCGGTGCCCATCGCATTGCCCAGCGCGCCTTTGTGGACGGCGCGGCTGATGTTCTTGCAGGCCCGGGCCACCACTTCGAGCAGCAGCCGGAGCTCGGGCGGTATGTGGCCGGCGATGCGCTGTTGCTCGACCAGGTAGCGCGTGAGGGAAATTTTCTGGGGCATTGGGAAACTCCGGTGGAAAAAATAAAAAAGTGGTTGCCTGGCGTTGCTGGCTTACTGGCCCAGGGCGCGCGTCACTACTTCGTGCGTGTCTTTGCTCAGGTCGGTGCGGGCGGCCACCCGGGCTATGGCCTGGTGCGCCTGGCTGCGGTAGGGCTCGGCAAGCTTGCTCCAGCGATCAAGCGCGCGCGCCAGCCGGGCGGCCACCTGCGGATTGAGGGCGTCGAGTTCGATCACGCGTTCGCACCAGAAGCTGTAGCCGGCCCCATCAGGCCGGTGAAAGCCGGCCGGGTTGCCCTGGCAAAACGTGCTGATGACGCTGCGGGCGCGGTTCGGATTTTTCAGGCTGAAGTCTGCATGCTTCATGAGCTGCCTGACCGCCGGCAGCACATGGCCGGCACGGTCGGGTGCCGCCGCTTGCAGGCTGAACCATTTGTCGATGACCAGCGCCTCGTCCTTGAACAAGGCATGGAACATGGCCAGCGCCTGCGCTGCCAGGGGGTGGCTGCTCGACACCAGGGCAGCCAGTGCGTTGAAGCGGTCCGTCATGTTGCTTGCAGACTTGAAGCGCTGCAAAGTTTTGCCGGGCCAGACCGTATCGCCGCAGCCAGTGGCGGCCAGGCACAGATGCGTCAGCGCCATGCCGGCCAGCGCGCGTTGCCCGCTCGATACCGGGTCGGGCGTGTAGGCGCCGGTGTCATGGCTGGCCTGGTAGGCCGCTTCCCAGTCCGCCTTCAGGGCGGTGGCGAGTTGCAGGCGCATGGCTTCACGCACGGCATGGATGTGCTGGGGGTCGACCACGTCCAGCTGCTCGGCCAGGTAGGTTTCAGAAGGCAGGGTCAGCACCAGTTCCTTGAAGGCTGAATCCAGCCCGGGGTGGCGCAATACGTCGCGCATGGCCTGCAGGTAGGCCTCATTCAACGGGTTGGCGCTGTTTGCCGTTTCACCTTCAGCCTTTGATCTGATAGCGTTCACCGCCTGGTTGACAGCCAGCCGCTGGCCGGCTTCCCAGCGGTTGAAGGCATCGCTGTCGTGCGCCAGCAGGTGCAGCAGCTGGGTGTCCAGGTTGGCAAATTCGAGCACCACAGGCGCCGTAAACCCGCGCAGGATGGACGGCACCGGTTCGGCGTCGATGTTGACGAAGGTGAAGCTCTCGCTCGCCTCGGTGAGCACCACGGTGCGTGTTCCGGCGTCGGGAACGGACTCCCCCTCCAGCTGCAAGGGCAGGTCCTGGCCGTCGCTGCCGAGCAGGCCCAGGCCGACCGGAATCACAAAGGGCTGCTTGTCCGACTGGCCCGGCGTGGGCGCGCAGCTTTGCGACAGCTTCAGGGTGTAGCTGCGGGCGGCTGCGTCGTACACGCCGTGCGCCTGCACGCGCGGGGTGCCGGCCTGGGCATACCAGCGTTTGAACTGCGGCAGCAGCCGGGCCAGATCGGAACCTGGATTGGCGTCGGCAATTGCCTGCGCAAAATCGTCGCAGGTGACGGCATGGCCGTCGTGGCGCTCGAAATAGAGCGTCATGCCGCGCGCAAAACCTTCGCGGCCCACCAGGGTCTGCATCATGCGAACGACTTCGGCGCCCTTTTCGTAGATCGTGACGGTGTAGAAGTTGCTGATCTCGATGTAGCTGTCGGGTCGCACCGGATGCGCCATCGGGCCGGCGTCTTCCGGGAACTGGGCGGTGCGCAGCACGCGAACGTCCTCGATGCGCTTGACGGCCCTGGCCGAGGCTTCGGCGCACAGATCCTGCGAGAACTCCTGGTCGCGGAATACCGTCAGGCCTTCTTTCAGGCTGAGCTGGAACCAGTCGCGGCAGGTGATGCGGTTGCCGGTCCAGTTGTGGAAATACTCGTGGCCGACGACGCTTTCGATGTTCGAAAAATCCGCATCGGTCGCGGTGGCCTGGTTGGCCAGCACGTTCTTGGTGTTGAAGATGTTCAGGCCCTTGTTTTCCATCGCGCCCATGTTGAAGTCGCTGGTGGCGACGATCATGAAGCGTTCCAGGTACAGCGGCAAGCCGAAGCGCGCCTCGTCCCATGCGAACGACTGCATCAGCGAG
>JAQGNA010000659.1 GCA_028292075.1 Rhodoferax sp.
CCGGCGGCCAGGGCGTCGGTGCCGACGATGATCATGTCGATGTCGCTGCGGCCCGCGCCCTGCATGGCCTTGACCTTGGCCGGCACCTCGGGCGCCGGCGCCTTGGTGAAGGTGAACTTCGACACCAGCTTCGGATTGGCCGCCTGGTAGGCCTCGAAGGCGCCCTGGGTCAGCGCCAGGTTGCCTGCGGCATCGACCACGTTGATGACCACCGGCGAGGTCGGCAGGGTTTGGGCGTTGGCAACCAGGGCCGCGCTGCCGAGCGACAGGCCCGCAAGGGTGGCAATGGCGGAAACGATGCGGCGGCGTGTGGGGGAACTGGATCGGCGGGCCATGGTTGTCTCCGGAATGAAATGATCGGGTCTGCGCTGGCCGCATTTTGTATTACAAATTTTGCAGGTGTCAACGGTGTTTAGCCGCAATGTTTGCGCTGTCAAAGAAAAGGCTGCGTTTGTAAGGCCTCTGAATTGGTGTCAGTTGTCACTTCCATGCGCGGCTTGAGGGTATGTTGTCTTACAATTGGCGCCACTTGTTTTATTGCTGGAGATGCACGCCATGAACAGATCGCCCCTGACGGTGGACGAATTCGCGAACTCGGTGCTGGCCGTACCGCCCCTGGCGCGCCGTGCCGACCTCTCGATCGACATCGACGAGAACCGCCGATTGATCCGCCACATCGAAGCCGGCGGTCTGCGCACCCTGCTGTACGGCGGCAACGCCAACCTGTATCACACCTCGGTGCACGAGTACGGCGAGTTGCTGGCCATGCTGGCCGATGCCGCCTCGGAGCACACCCGTGTGATCCCCGCCATCGGGCCCGACTTCGGCAAGATGATGGACCAGGCCCGGCTGCTGCGCGGCAGCGGCTACCGCACGGCGATGGTGCTGCCGATGCAGGGCTTCACCACGCCCGACGGTGTGGCCGAGGGCATCGCCCGGGTGGTGGACTTCATGGGCATGCCGGTCACCCTGTACATCAAGAGCGAGCAGACCATCGGCATCGAGGCGCTGGGCCGCCTGGTGGACGACGGTCGCGTGCTGGTGGTGAAGTACGCCATCGTGCGCGACGAACCGGCCGAAGACGCGTTCCTGCAGCAGCTCATCGCCCGCATCGGCGCCCACCGCCTGGTGAGCGGCATGGGCGAGCGGCCGACGCTTGTGCACCTGGCGCGCTTCGGGCTGGCCTCGTTCACCACCGGCTCGGGCTGCATTGCACCGGCACCCTGCAAGCGCTTGTTCGAAGCGCTCAAGGCGCGCGACCTGGACACGGCGCAGCCGATCTACGACCGATTCCTGCCGCTCGAAACCCTGCGTGACTCGATCTCGCTGATCCGCGTGCTGCATGACGCCGTGAGCCTCTCGGGCCTGGCCGACATGGGGCCGCACCTGCCGCTGCTGAGTGCCTCGCCCGCCTCGCGCCACGCCGAGATCCGCGCCGCCGCGGAGGACCTGCTCACCTACAATCGAGACTTTGCCAGCACCCCGTGACTTTTCGAGCAAGCGCCCCATGAACAGCCGCCAGGCCGTCGGTCTTGTCGACCGTGTCTACAGTGAAATTCTTGGCCTGATCGTCAACGGCGAGATCTCCGAAGGCCACAAGCTGCCGACAGAGCAGGCGCTCACCGCCCGTTTCGAAGCCTCCCGCCCGACCATCCGCGAGGCCCTGTCGAGGCTGCGGGCCGATGGCATCATCGCCACCCGCCAGGGCTCGGGCACGGTGGTCGTCAAGCGGCCCGACCCCGACCTGCCGCGCTTCACGCCGCTCGAGACGATCTCCGACATTCAGCGCTGCTACGAATTCCGCATCGTCACCGAGTCGGGCGCAGCGGCGCTCGCCGCGCGCATGGCCGACGACGCCGACCTGGCCGACCTGGAGCGCCGCTTCCGCCAGCTCGACACGGTGATCAGCGAAGAAAGCCTGGGGGTGCAGGAGGATTTCGACTTCCACGTCGCGATCGCCAAGGCGTCGAAGAACCACTTCTTCGTGTCGGTGATCGTGTCGATGCAGGCGCAGGTGCTGTTCAGCATGAACCTCATGCGCAACCTCTCGCTCGTCAAGACGGCAGAGCGTCGGAAGCTGGTGCAGGCCGAGCATGAGGCCGTGCTGGCCGCGCTGCGCGCCCGAGACCCGGAGGCCGCGGCCGCCGCGATGCGGGCCCACCTCGAAGGCGCACGCGACCGCATGTTCGGCACCTGAGGCCGCGGTCAGCGGGCGTGGACATCTGCGCGCTGCCCTCGCGCGAATCCAGGCATCCGCGCATGCATGCCCGCGCCAATTCTGACCGCCGACGGCCGGCCTAGCGCCCGGTGCGGGCCAGGTATTGCTTGCGCCAGAACAGCAGCCCCAGGCCCAGGGCGATCGACACCATGGCGCCCATCGCCCACCAGAAGCCGGCCTGGCGGTGCAGGAAAGGAATGAACTCGAAGTTCATGCCGAAGATGCCGGCGATCAGGTTCAGGGGCAGGAAGATGGCGGTTAGCGCCGTCAACGTGCGCATGATGTCGTTGGTGCGGTTGCCCTGCGCGCTGAAATGCATCTGCACCGCCGTCTCCGCGCTTTGCTCGAGACGGCGCACGTGGTGCACCACCCGCTCGATGTGCTCCAGCACGTCGCGGCTGCGCACGGCCAGCAGGTCGCGGTCGCGCTGGGCGGCGGGCGTGCTGGCGGGTGGCCAGCTTTCAATGGCATCGGTCCAGTCCTGCACGGCGGCGCGCTGGTCTTCGCAAATCTCGTCGAGTCCGTGCAGCGCCAGTCGCACGTCGAGCAGGGTCGACCAGTTGTGGAAGCGGGTGCGCGGGTTCAGCAGCTCGGCCTGCCAGTGGTCGATCTGGCGGGTGAGTTCGCGCCGCAGGTCCAGGTAGCCGTCGACCATCTGGTTGACGATGCGCAGCATCAGGTCGGCCGGGCTCACCGGCAGCCGAAGAGCCACGCCATTGCGCATCTCGGTAGCGCCGGTCTGCAGCAACTTGGCGGCAAAGGTGTCGCGCACGGCGCAGTCGTCGGGGTGCACCGTGAGCAGCACCTGGTCGAACACGGCGAAGCCGACCGGGCTGGTGTCGATGCGGCGCAACACCGGCGGGCCGCTGTGCTTGCCTGTGGGCGGGATGGGCGGAGATATCACGGCGGAAGCGGCCGTAGCGGCCGTAGCGGCCAGGGGGTCCTTGGTATCGTGCGAGGCGACCCGGGGGCCGGCTGCCAGGCGGCGGAACACCAGCACGTCGTATTGCGAGGTGTAGTCGTAGTGCGAGGGCTGTTGCGCGTTCAGCAGGTCGGACACATGCAGGTCGACCAGTTGCAGGCCGCAGAGCTTCTGCAGCGTCTGCTGGATCTGCGGCTGCAGCACTTCGAATTCGTGCCGGGCGCAGGCGATCCACAGGAAGCCGGCCGCGGGCGCCGCTTCGGGCAGCACCGAGGTCTCGGCCACCTGCGCGCCGTGGAGGGTGAAGATCCGCATCGAAGGGTGGCTTTGCGGATCAGCGTTGTTGCAGCAGGCGTGCGGCGTCCAGCGCGAAGTAGGTCAGCACGCCGTCGGCGCCGGCCCGCTTGAAGGCGAGCAGGCTCTCGAGCATGACGGCGTCGTGGTCGAGCCAGCCGTTCTGCGCCGCCGCCTTGAGCATGGCGTATTCGCCGCTGACCTGGTAGGCGAAGGTGGGCACGCGGAATTCGTCTTTCACGCGGCGCACGATGTCGAGGTACGGCATGCCGGGCTTCACCATCACCATGTCGGCGCCCTCGGCGATGTCCATCGCCACTTCGCGCAGGGCTTCGTCGCTGTTGCCGGGGTCCATCTGGTAGACCTTCTTGTTGCCCTTGCCGAGGTTGCCCGCGGAACCGACGGCGTCGCTGAAGGGGCCGTAGAAGGCGCTCGCGTACTTGGCGCTGTAGGCCATGATGCGGGTGTGAATCAGCCGCCTGGCCTCGAGTGCCTCGCGGATCGCGCCGATGCGGCCGTCCATCATGTCGCTGGGCGCCACGATGTCGACGCCGGCCTCGGCCTGGGTCAGTGCCTGCTTCACC
>JAQGNA010000696.1 GCA_028292075.1 Rhodoferax sp.
GCCGGTGCCGGTGGCCAGATCGCCGCGCAGGTGCTGAAGACCGCCCGGCCCGACGGCCAGACGTTCTTCCTGACGCACGACCACACGGTGTCCATCCTGCCGCTGGTGGTCAAGAACCCCGGCTTCGACCCCGCGCACGACTTCGTGGCCGTGGCCGGCTTCGCCACCTTCGTGAACGCGCTGGCGGTGTCGGGCGGCACGCCGGCGAAGTCGGTGGCGGAGTATGTGGCATGGACCCGCGCCAGCCAGGGTGGACGCGGCACGGTAGGCGTGCCGGCCCCGGCCTCGGTGCCGGAGTTCCTGGTGAAGCTCATCGGCGAGAAATACGGCATCGACCTTCAGGCGGCGCCCTACCGTGGCAGCGCGCCCATGCTGGCCGACATGCTGGGCAACCAGATTGCCGCGGGCGTGGGCTCCGTGCCCGACTTCATCGAGAACCACAAGGCCGGCAAGATCCGGGTGGTGGCGGTGCTGGGCGACACGCGCCAGGCCACCCTGCCCGATGTGCCCACCTTCGCCGAACTCGGCCTGGCCGGCTTCGAGGACGTGCCCTACTACGGCATCTTCGCGCCGGCCGGTACCTCGCGCACCACCATCGACCGCTTCGCCAACGCCATCTCCAAGATCGTGGCCATGCCGGAAGTGCGCGACCGCTTCACCGCCATGGGGCTGACAGTCGGCTACATGCCGCCCGACGTGCTGGCGCGGCGCGAGCACGCCTACGCCCAGACCTGGGCGCGCATCATCAAGGCCAGCGGCTTTCAGCCGCAGTGACGACGCGGGCAGCGCAGAGACGCCGCAGAGACGCGGCAGCCGCGGTGCACGGAAAAGGCCGTCTTTCCTGCCGCTTTGCGGGTGATCGCCGAAAAGCCCCCTCCCTAACATCAGGGCCATGAACCGCACCAACCTCCATCCGCAATCGCCCTGGGACACCGAACTCATGCTTCCGCGTGTGACCGACAACGCGAAGATGATGGAAGTCCAGATTCTGCTAGGGGGCGTGTCCCTGGTGTTGAGCCGGGTGCACCCCAGCTTCGCCAAGACCCGTTTCCTGGCGACCCGCCGGCTGGCCATGCGCCTGACGCGCGGCCTGGAGTATGCGGACCCGCACAAGGCCCATGTCTGCAGCGACGACCTGAAAGCGGCGCTGGCCGAGTGCGACAAGGCGCTCGACCCCGGCACGCTCATCGTGCTGCGCAAGCTGCTCGCGCGGACCGTACGCGACGAACTCGAATTCGCTCAGTTTCACCGCCAGGTCGACTTCACCTTCAGCGACTTCATCGCCGAGGAAAAAATGACGGCCATGTTCACCACCCCCGAAGCGGCCGCAAATGCCGTAAGCAGCCCGGCGCTCAACTGAGCGACCGCCGCGTTACGCGGCATCGGCGCTCGAACCCGGTCCTCGCCCGAGGACTTGAAGATCAGGCCTTGAACGCCCTGAACGCATCCTCCGCCGACATCACCGGCACGCGGGGCGCGAGTGCGTTCAGGGCCATGCCATGGACCATCTGGTCGACCGTCGCGCAGGCATCGCCCAGCACGGTCACGGCATAGCGCTCGGCCGTCCTGGAGACGGCGGTGTGGGTGACGCAGTTCTGGGTCATCATGCCGCAGATGAGCAGGCTGTCGATGCCCAGGCCGTCGAGGGTGCTCTCGAGCGTGGTGCCCCGGAAGCTGTCCGCGTGGCCCTTGATCACCACCGGCGCCCCGGGCGCCGCCGCAAGCACCGCAGGGTGGATCCGCACGCCCTCGCTCCCGGCATTGAAGAAGGGCGAAACGCCCTTGGCGGCGTCGGCCACATGCTGCACCAGCACCACCGGCACGCCGGCGGTGCTGGCTTCGCCCATCGCTTCGAGCACCCGCGCCAGCGCGGCTTCGGGCTGCCACAGCGGGTAGTTGCCGCCGGGAAAATAATCGTTCTGGAGGTCGATGACCAGCAAGGCCTTGCGCATTTCAGCTTCCGTTGACATCGCGACGCTGCGACACAGGGATGATGCGCATGACCCCGGCGGAATGGAATGGCAGACTGTAGGATTCGCGGCCCGTCCGCTTACAACATGAAAGACCTGGGACGCCCCACGCCATGGACAAGATGAACCAGGCCATATTGCAGCGCCTGCGTGCCAACAGCCGCCAGAGTTGGCAGCAGATCGGCAAGGAGGTGCACCTCACCGGCCAGGCCGTGGCCGCGCGCGTGCAGCAGATGCTCGACCAGCGCCACATCACCGGCTTCACCATCCGGCAGGACGCCGAGGCCCTGCACTTCGTCACCGTGTTCATGAAATCAACCGAGTTCGGCGACTTCGAGCGCTTCCTGCAGCACGAGGCCGACGTGCGCAGCGCGCACAAGGTGAGCGGCGAAGGCTGCTACCACCTGGTGGTGGCGCCGGCCGATTCACCAGCGCTCGACGGCTTCCTCACCAGGCTCCTGGCCTACGGCACCTACAAGGTGCTGACCAGCGTGCGCTCGGTCAAGTAGGCCGGCAGCCGCACGTTCCTTTTGACGAACTTCACCCGACCTCCGACCCGTCCAACCCACTCGCCATGTCAGAAATTTTCGACTACATCATCATCGGCGCCGGCACCGCGGGCTGCCTCATGGCCAACCGGCTGAGTGCCGACGCCAGCCAGCGCGTGCTGCTGATCGAGGCAGGCCCGAAGGACGACTACCACTGGATCCACATTCCGGTGGGCTACCTCTACTGCATCGGCAACCCGCGCACCGACTGGCTCTACCACACCGAGCCCGACGCCGGCCTGAACGGCCGCGCGCTGCGCTATCCGCGCGGCAAGACGTTGGGCGGCAGCTCCAGCATCAACGGCATGATCTACACCCGGGGGCAGGCACGCGACTACGACGGATGGGCCAAGTCAACGGGTGATGACGCGTGGTCGTGGCAGAACGCCCTGCCGTTCTTCAAGCTGCACGAAGACCATTACAAGGGCGCCGACGCACTGCACGGCGCGAAGGGCACCACGCCCGAACTGTTTGGCGGCCAACCGGCAGCTGGCAGCTATTGGCACACGCTGCAGCACCGCGGCGCGGGCGGCGAATGGCGCATCGAGAAACAGCGCCTGAGCTGGGACGTGCTCGACGCCGTCGCACTGGCGGCCCAGCAGGCGGGCATTCCGGCGACCAGCGACTTCAACCGTGGAGACAACGAGGGCGTGGGCTACTTCGAGGTCACGCAAAAGAAGGGATGGCGCTGGAACACAGCCAAGGCCTTCCTCCGGCCCACCTGCTATGCCCGGCCGAACTTCGAG
Source organism: Rhodoferax sp. (assembly GCA_028292075.1). The sequence continues at coordinate 3,265 of JAQGNA010000696.1, forward strand.
CTGTGGACCGGCGCGCAGGTGGCGCGGCTCACGCTCGTGCCCACGGACGACGGAGGCCGGCGCTGCACCGGGGCCGAGGTCATTGCGCAGGGCGGCGCCCGCGTCACCGTGCGGGCCCGGGGCGAGGTGATCCTGTGCGCGGGCAGCATCGGCTCGCCACAGATCCTGCAGCTGTCGGGCATCGGCCCGGGCGATCTGCTGCAGGCCCACGGCATTGCCACCGAGGTCGACCTGCCCGGCGTGGGCGCCAACCTGCAAGACCATCTGCAGGTGCGGGCGGTGTTCAAGGTAAAGGACGTGCCCACGCTCAACGTGCTGTCGAGCAGCCTCTGGGGCAAGGCGAAGATCGGCCTGGAATACGCGCTGAAGCGCACCGGCCCGATGAGCATGGCGCCATCGCAGCTCGGCGCCTTCACACGGAGCGACCCGGGCCAGACGCACCCCAACATCGAGTACCACGTGCAGCCGCTGTCGCTCGATGCCTTCGGCGACCCCCTGCACAGCTTTCCGGCCGTGACAGCCAGCGTCTGCAACCTCAACCCGACGAGCCGCGGCACGGTGCGCATCAAGAGTGCGCGCTTCGAGGACGCGCCGGCCATCGCGCCCAACTACCTCAGCACCCCCGAAGACCGCCAGGTGGCGGCCGACTCGCTGCGTCTGACGCGCCGCATCATGGCCCAGCCGGCGCTGGCCCGGCTCCAGCCCGAGGAATGGAAACCCGGCGTGCAGTTCGAAACCGATGAAGAACTGGCCCGCCTCGCAGGCGACATCGCCACCACCATCTTTCACCCCGTTGGCACGACGAAGATGGGGCCGGCGAGCGACCCCATGGCGGTGGTCGACCCACAGCTGCGGGTGCGCGGCGTGGCAGGGCTGCGTGTGGTCGATGCGGGCGTCATGCCCACGATCACCAGCGGCAACACCAACGCGCCCGCGCTCATGATCGCGGAAAAGGCCGCCGCATGGATCATGGCGGACGCCGTGGCGCGCCGTTGAAGCGATCTGATGTTGCCGGCGCAGGGGCGATCGCCGAAAAGCGAACGTATTTTTCGACGGATCGATTCGCTTGCAAGGTCGTGCTTTTCGTTCCTTTTCGCGCCTCAGATAGTTTGTTTGTATGCACATGGCAAAGCAGGGTTAATCCTGATGCCCCGGCTTGGTGCACCCACTTAAAGTAGCGCCACTTGCAACCAGGCCCTGGCCTGTCAAAGCGAGGGACCGAGGAGACAACCCCATAAGCACAAGATCATTCAGACATCCGCACGAGATGTCCTTTCAAAGCGCCGCTCTGCCGGCGCTTTTTTATTGGGTGGTTCTCGGTGCTTTGATCGCCCTTCTTGGCGCCTCGCCACGCCAGCCTGGAAGGACTGCGCATTCAAGCGTAGCAGGCCGTCCTGCGACAATCTACGCATGGAGTTAATGCTTGTTTCGCTGGCCTCGCTGCTGGCCGGTTTCGTCGATGCGATCGTGGGCGGCGGGGGTCTGATCCTGGTGCCTGCACTGTTCGCCACCTTCCCGACCACCCATCCGGCCACGTTGCTCGGCGTCAACAAGGGCGCCTCAATCTGGGGCACGGGCTTTGCCACCTGGCAGTACGCCCGCCGGGTCGACATGCGCTGGCGGGCACTGCTGCCGGCGGCGGCGGCGGGGTTTGCCGGTTCGATGTGCGGCGCCTGGCTCGTCACCGTGATCTCGCCCGACTTCTTGCGCAAGCTGTTGCCGCTGGTGCTGGTGGGCGTGCTGGCCTACACCCTGGCCAAAAAGGACATGGGCCGGCTGCATGCGCCGCGCTACGAAGGCGCGCAAGAGGTCTGGATCGCCAGCACCATCGGCCTGGTGATCGGCTTCTACGACGGCTTCTTCGGACCGGGCACGGGCAGCTTCTTCGTCTTCCTGCTGGTGCGCTGGCTGGGCTACGATTTCCTCAACGCCTCGGCCTCGGCCAAGCTGCTCAACACCGCCACCAACCTGGCCGCATTGATCCTGTTCACCCTGAAAGGCCACATCTGGTGGCACTTCGTGGTGGTGATGGCGCTGGCCAACGTGGTCGGTAGCCTGCTGGGCACCCGCCTCGCGTTGAAGCACGGCGCCGGCTTCGTGCGCATCGTGTTCATGGCGGTGGTCAGCGTGCTGATCTTGAAGACCGGCTACGACGCGTTCCTTCGGTAGACCACAAGGCAGCCCGGACCACCATGGATTCAATGCTGCTCGTGGTGATCGTCGGTGCGGCGGTGGCGGGCTTCGTGCAGGGGCTTTCCGGCTTTGCGTTCGGGCTGGTGTCGATGTCGTTCTGGGCATGGACGCTGGAGCCACGGTTGGCGGCCACCCTGGCGGTGTTCGGCTCGCTCACCGGGCAGGTGATTGCCGCGGTGTCGGTACGGCGTGGCTTCGACATCCGCCGGCTGGCGCCCTTCGTGCTGGGCGGCCTCGCCGGTATTCCGCTGGGGGTCGCGCTGTTGCCAAGGATGGACATGGCCTGGTTCCGGCTGGTCTTTGGGAGCCTGCTGGTGGTGTGGTGCCCTGCCATGCTGATGGCGAAGCACCTGCCCAAAGTCACCACCGGAGGACGTGCGGTCGATGCGGTCGTGGGCCTGGCCGGCGGCGTGATGGGTGGCCTGGGCGGCTTCACCGGAGCCCTGCCCACTCTGTGGTGCACCCTGCGCGGCCTGGACAAGGATGTGCAGCGCGCCATCGTGCAGAACTTCAACCTCTCCATGCTGGCCGTCACCATGGCCATGTACGCCGGCACCGGCATCGTCACCCGCGCGATGTTGCCGATATTCGGCGTGGTGGCTATCGCCATGCTGGTGCCCACCGTGCTGGGCACCCGCCTCTACATCGGCATCAGCGAGGCTGCCTTTCGCAAGATTGTGCTGGGGCTGCTGACGGCGTCTGGCGTGGCCATGCTGGGCGGTTCGGTGCCGGTGCTGTTGGCGCGGTTCTGACGAACAGGCCTTTGGTCACAGGCGCATCCTGAGTTTCAAGGCTTGGTCAACGGTTGTTGACCAGCGGTCACGGTATCGCCAGATCGCCCAGACTCCGGCAACGGGCTCCGTTCAGCGCCGGCTTTTGTGCAACGCCTTTGCGGCAGCCGAAGCGCTGGCTGCCGCACTGGCTGCCGCACTGGCTGCCGCATTAACCGCCGCACTCGCGGCCGACGCCGCCGACGCTGCAGGCACGGGTGTGAGCGACGCCGCGGCAGCCATGGCCACGGCCGCGGCCGGCGATGACGCGGCACCGGCCGCGGTGGCGGGCGTCAGGTTGTTTGCCGGCGCGGTGCCGGGCGCTGAAGCGCCGGTCATGGGTGGCACTGGCAGGCCGGGCACTTCGGCCACAAGGCGCGGCTGGCCGAGCGGAGTCTGGGCCTGGCCCTTTTGCACGGCGGCGAGGTCGGCCTCGCTGGGATACTGGTTCATGAGCCAGTAGTCGAACACGCGGCGGGCGATGGGCGCGGCGTTCACGCCGCCGAAGCCGGCGTTTTCCACCACCAGCGCCAACGCGATCTTGGGATTTTCGGCCGGGGCATAGGCCATGTAGAGCGCGTTGTCGCGGAAGCGCTCGGGCATGGTGGCGGCGTTGTACTTCTCGTTCTGGCCGATGGTCACGACCTGGGCGGTGCCGGTTTTGCCGGCCGACAGGTAGCCTGCGCCCTTGAAGGCGGCGGCGCCGGTGCCTTCGCTCGTCACGCCGGCCAGAGCCCGCTGGATGACCTTGATGTTGGCCGGCTTGGCGCTGATCTCGGCCTTGATCTCTCGCAGCGTTTCCTTGGAGCTGCGCGTGACCACGTCGACCACTTCCTTCACCAGATGCGGCTTCATCTTGACGCCGTCGTTGGCGATCAGGCTGGTGGCAACGGCCAGTTGCAGCATGGTGAAGTTGTTGTACCCCTGGCCGATGCCCAGCGAGACGGTCTCGCCGGCGAACCACTTCTGCTGCTCGGCCCGCTTGTAGGCGCGGCGCTTCCAGGCGGTGGAAGGCAGCACGCCGCGCACCTCGCCCTGAATGTCGATGCCGGTCAGCTCGCCGAAGCCGAACTTGACGATCTCGTCGTGCATCAGGTCGACGCCCATGTCGTTGGCCAGGATGTAGTAGTAGGTGTCGCACGACTGCACGATCGACTTGTACATGTCGACCAGGCCATGGCCACCTTCCTTGTCGTCGCGAAAGCGATGGCCGGCGAACATGAAATAGCCCGGGTCCATGATGGCCTGCTGCGGCGTGCGCTTGCCGGTCTCTAGCGCGGCCAGCGCCATGAAGGGCTTGTAGGTGGAGCCCGGCGCATAGGTGCCGCGCAGCGCCCGGTTCAGCAGCGGCTTGTCGGGCGAGCCGTTCAGGGCCTGCCAGCTTTCGGTGTCGATGCCCTCGACGAAGAGGTTGGGGTCGAAGGTCGGCTTGCTGACGAAGGCCAGCACCTCGCCCGTCTTCGGGTCGAGCGCCACCAGGGCGCCACGGCGCTCGCCGAACAGCTCTTCCACGAGTTTCTGCAGCTTGATGTCGATCGACATCACCACGGTGTTGCCGGGCGTGGCCGGGTTGCTGGCAAGCTTGCGCACCGCGCGCCCGCCGGCGGAGGTCTCGATCTCCTCGACGCCGGTGAGGCCGTGCAGCTGCGTCTCGTAGCTCTGCTCGATGCCGAGCTTGCCGATGTATTCGGTGCCCTTGTAGTTGTCGGCGTCGTCGGCGTCTTCGAGCCGTGCCTTTTCGTTCTGGTTGATGCGCCCGATATAGCCGATCACATGACTGGCGAGCTCGCCATACGGATAGCTGCGGAACAGCCGGGCCTTCACGTCGACGCCCGGGAAGCGGTAGCGCTGTGCTGCAAAGCGGGCCACCTCGACGTCGGTCAGGCGCGTGCGAATCGGCAGCGACTCGAAGTTGCGCGACTCCTCCACCAGCTTCTTGAAGCGGCGCCGGTCCCGCGGCTGGATGTCAACGACGTGGGACAAGTCGTCCACCATCTGCTCGAGGTCGGCCACCTTGCTGGGCGTGATTTCCAGGGTGTAGGCCGAATAATTGCTGGCCAGCACCACCCCGTTGCGGTCGAGAATGAGCCCGCGGTTGGGCACCACCGGCACGATGGCCGTACGGTTGTTCTCGGCCTGCTCGCTCAGGTCCTCATGCCGCACCACTTGCAGGAATACGAGCCGCGCCACCACCATGGCGAACGCCAGCACGACCACCGTCCCGGCCACCAGCAGACGCAGCCGGAACCGCGCCAGCTCGGAGGCTGCATCCTTCAGTTCCGTCATGGGAATGGCACTCCGATGTCAACGGCCGCCATCACAGCGGCCGCGTCTTGTCGGGATCGGGCGCCATGCGTTGAGGCGCCAGCAGCAGCACGCTCACCACCGGCCACAGCAGGGCCTCGATCAAGGGTGACAACAGCAGGCTCCAGCCTGGAAAGGTGCCGCCGCCCAGCATGCGCAGCACGAATTCGATGAAGTGCGCCACCGCGAACAGGGGCAGCACCTGCATGGCCTGGGATGGCACGCTGAACCACAGCAGCCGCCGGTGCATCGCGATCGCCAGGAAGCTCAGCACCGTATAGGACAGCGCATGCTGTCCGAGCAGGCTGCTCTGGTGCACGTCCATGCACAACCCGAAAACGAAGGCAATGCCGATGCCCACGCGCAGCGGCTGGTGCACGCTCCAGAACACCAGCAGCACGGCGAGCAGGTCGGGCACCCAGGGCGCACGGCCCCACAGCCCCATGTTGCCGACCATGTTCAGCAGCAGGGCCAGCAGCAGGCTCAGGCCGATGAAGACCGGATTGGCGGGCAGCAGCAGTTGCTGCCCCGGACGCATGATCATGCGGACCTCCGCGTGAAGTTCAGGTTGACCTCGATCGGCGTCATTTTTTGCCCTTCTTCAC
>JAQGNA010000700.1 GCA_028292075.1 Rhodoferax sp.
TCGGCGGCATGTCGTCCGCCGCCTTCGCCGATCGCATCCGCAAGGACGCCGCGCGCTACAAGGAAGTGGTGCGGACCGGCAAGATCCGCGCCGAGTGACCACGCGTCAGGGCCGGGCGAAATGCGCCAGCAACCATTGCTTGAACAAGCGCACCTTCGGCAAGGCCGAGCGCTCAGGCCGGCTCAGCACCTGGTAACTGGCCAGCGACGAACAGCGCAAGGCGAACGGCGCCACCAGGCGGCCGCTGGCGAGATCGTCGCGCACGAGCAGCGAGCGCCCGATACCCAGGCCCAAGCCCTCCAGGATGGCGTTCATGGAGAAGGACAGCGTCTCGCAGTAGATCTCGTCCGTGAAGGTGTCGCCGTCGGCGCCCGCCTGCTGCAGCCAGACCGGCCAGTCGTCCGTGATGATGGGCGACACGGTGCGCACGATCGGATAGTGCTTCAGGTCCTGCGGGCTGCGCAGCGGCGGCCCGCCGGCGAGCAGCTCCGGCACGCAGACCGGGAAGAGCTCCTCGTCGGCGATGCGCTCGGCGTCGAAGTCGTGCCAGTGGTCCACGCCATACCAGATCGCGACGTCGAACTCGCGCTGGTCGAGCCGGTCGGTCGGCGCCAGCGGCGTCAGGCGCAGTTCGAACTGCGGATGGGCCTGGCGAAAGTGGCGCAGCGCCGGCGTCAGGCACTTGGCCGCGAAGGCATTCAGGCAGGCGATGGTGAGCCGGCTGTCATGGACCGAGGAGACGCTTTCGGTGGCGGCCGCGATCTGCGCCAGCGCCGGCCGGATGCACTCCAGGTAGGTGCGGCCCTCGTCGGTGAGCCGCGTGGTGTTCTGCTTGCGGGTGAACAGCTGCACCGACAGCAAGCTCTCCAGCTCCTTGATGCGATGGCTGATGGCCGTCTGCGTCAGCTTGAGTTCGAGCGCCGCGCGGGTGAAGCTCTGGTGGCGCGCGGTGGCCTCGAAGGCCAGCAACGCGCTGAGTGGTGGCAGGGCTCTTGGCATGGCGCGACTGTATGCCATGGGCGGTAAGCAGGAAAATGACATGGATGCAGTACTCGTGAAGCAGGTGGCGCCCGAGGGCGTGCTGCGCGTTTCCATCAACGTGGGCAATCCCGTGCTCGCCTCGCGCAGCGCCCCCGGCGCCGGGCCGCGCGGCGTGTCGGTGGATCTGGCGCGTGCCCTTGCGGGGCGGCTGGGCGTGGCGCTGCAGCCCCTGGTGTTCGAGAGCGCGGGCAAATCCGTGGACGCCATCGCCCGGGGCGAAGCGGACGTCGGCTTCTTTGCGCTGGACCCGGCGCGGGCGGCGCAGCTGCGCTTCACGCCGCCCTACGTGCTGATCGAGGGCGCCTACCTGGTCAAGGACGCCTCGCCCCTGCGGGCGATGGAGCAAGTCGACGCACCGGGCCACCGCGTGGTGGTCGGCAAGGGCAGCGCCTACGACCTGTACCTGTCACGCGAGCTGAAGCACGCCACCATCGTGCGGGCGGCGACGTCTCCCACCGTGGTCGACGAATTCCTGCGCAGCGGCGCCGACGTGGCGGCGGGCGTGCGCCAGCAGTTGCTGGCGGACCGCGAACGCCTCGGCGGCCTGCGGCTGCTGCCCGGCAATTTCATGGTCATCCAGCAGGCCATGGGCGTGCCGGCCGGCCGCAGCGACGCGGCCCTGGCCATGGTGCGCCAGTTCATCGAGGAGATGAAGGCGGACGGCTTCGTCGCCCGGGCGCTGAAGCGGCATGGCGTCGATGGTGCGCAGGTGGCACCGGCGGCCGCGGAGACGGACAACAGGAGGAACAGCATGGACCAGGGCTCTCATGACTTCGCCGCGCCGGCAGGAATGGCGCCGCCGCGCGGCCACTACAGCCACGCCACCCGCGGTGCCGGCCTCGTCTTCGTCTCGGGCCAGTTGCCCGTGGCGGCCGACGGCACCGTGCTGGCCGACGCGGCTTTCGACGTGCAGGCGCGGCAGGTGCTCGCCAACGTGGCGGCGGCGCTGCGGGGCGCCGGCAGCTCGATCGGGCAGCTGCTGCAGGTGCGCGTGTACATCGTCGACATTGCGCAGTGGCCGGCGTTCAACGAAATCTACGCGCAGTGGGCCGGCGCGGCGCGGCCGGCGCGCGCGGTCGTACCGGTGCCGGCGCTGCACTACGGGTGCATGCTGGAGGTGGAGGCGACGGCGCTGGCTTGAACGTTTGGCGTCGAGCGCCTTAGACTGCGTCGACACGCAACACACAAGGGGACGAAGGATGGACAACGGGCCGGCACCACTGCTCACCTCGGAGAACGACTGGCGCAGGGAAATGGACCGGCTCTCCGCCAGCCCCGGACCGAAGTTCTTCCACCTGCGGGCCCGCTTGCCCGTGGTGGGCCGCACCAACCAGATGCTGGCGGCGACCGAGCACCTGAGCGTGGTCCTGAAGACCTATGCCACCGGCGGCGAGAACGAACTGCACGCGCATAGCCACGAAGACCACTTGTTCGTGGTGATGCAGGGTGCCGCGGTGTTCTTCGGCCCGAACGGCGAGAGCCGTCGCGTGACCCGCAACGACTGCGTGCTGCTGCCGGCCGGGAGCTGGTACAAGTTCCACGCGGAGGAACACGAACCCCTGGTGCTGCTGCGCGTCGGGGCGGCCACCGATTCCTCGCACGATGTGCTCGCGCGCGTGGACACCGAAGGACAGCCCTTCGGTGGCTACACTGAGAAGAACAAGGAAGGTCCTTGCGAGCTGCACCCGACGGCGGTGTTCGAGTAAGGCGTCGTCTTGCGGCCGTCCGCAGCGAGCGCGATGAAAACGCCCTTCCACAACTGTTGGATTATTCACGTCTCTCTCATTCTTTGAGACTGCGGGCCCGGTGCCGCGGGCTTTACCGAGCCTGCAACGCGAGGCCCTGTGCGACACTTTTGCTTCCCTGGACAGCAAGGCGAAAGATGGGACTGACGAAACGCTTCATGGAATTCGAGGAAGAGCGCGATGCCGCTTGTGCCGCACTGCAGGAGCTGCTCGACATAGGCCGCATCGCTCATGCCCCCACCGTCAAGATTGCGGAACGCGTGATTGCCGACGGCAACTTCGACGCGCTGAGCCCGCTGGAAAAGGAAGTCTTCGACCGCTTCATCGCGCCGAAGATGCGGATCGAATGCGAGCTGTGCATGACGCAGATTCCCGTCGCAAGCTACCCGGAAGTGATCGCCAGTCCCGAGTACGAGGGCAAGATTCTTTGCGACGGCTGCCTGCTGCCGCGCTAGGAGGCCCCGCTATTCTTCCGCGGTGAACCCCGATGCACGAACGATCGGCTCCCAATGGGCCATGTCCGCCTTCAGGCTGGCAGCGAGGCTCTCGGGGGAGCTTGGCGCGACCTCGGTGGCGACTGCCGCATAAGCATCGCGTACGGCCGGCGTCGCCAGCACCTCGTTGATCGCGGCGGATGCCGCGGCAACGATGGCACGCGGGGTCCGGGCGGGCATGAACACGCCCATCCATGTGACCGTCACGACCTCCTTGTAGCCACTCTCGATCATCGTCGGAACGTCGGCAAGGAACTGCGACCGCTGCTGGCCGGTGGTGGCCAACACCCGCACCCGGCCACCCTTGAGTTGCGGCAAGGCCTCGCTGAGGGGATTGAAGCCGAGGGCGATCTGTCCTCCCATGATGTCCTGCAAAGCCGGCGCCCCGCCCTTGTAGGGAACGTGCGTGAGATTCAAATCCGCCGCGCGCGCAAACATGGTCCCCGCGAAGTGGGGTGTGCCACCGGGGCCCGTGCTGGCGAAGGAAGCGAATTGCGGATTCGCCTTCAGCCAGCGCACCAGGTCCGCTGTCCGCTTGACGGCCTCGGGGACCATCGGCCCGACGCACAGCGCCAGCGAAGTACGGCCGCACATCGCCACCGGCGTGAGGTCGTTGATCGGGTCATAGCCAAGCCGCCGGTAGCTGTGCGGAAAGATGGTCAGCGCGAAGTCCGGGGTGAAGAGCATGGTCGAGCCGTCCGGCGCGCTGTTCTTCACCGCCTCCACCGCGATCCGCCCGGTCGCGCCGGGCCTGCTCTCCACGATCATTCCGGCGGGATAGGACCTGGCGAGGCCGGCAACGACTGGGCGGGCGGCTGCGTCCACGCCGCCCCCGACGGGGAATCCGATGATCATTCGCGCGGGCCTGGATTGCGCTTTGGCCTGGCATGCGCCGAAGAGCAGCGCCGGAACCAGCTTGTTGAAGTCGCGACGGGCCAGGGTGGATCGGTTTTGCACTGCTTGCTTCCTTCGATGCTTGGGGGGGCCTGAACAGATCCCGCCGGGGTCGAATCTAGACAAGTGCGGGCATTGGAGGCCCAGGGGTTTTCCCGGCAGGCATCCAGACGCAGAAACAAAAAGCCTCGATCTCCCTCGCGACCTCGCTCACCCGTACGCCAGTGGTGCAAGCAAGGGCCAGGGCGCCGACGCTTCCATGAGGTAGGCCAGCCGGATCAGGTCTGGTTCGCTGCCGCGCAGCCCGAGCAGTTGCACCGACAGCGGCATGCCCTGGGCATCGAGGCCATGTGGCACCACCATCGCTGGACAGCCGGCGGCGTTCGCCGCACGGCGAACCGTGCGAGCTCGGTGAACTTGTGGAAGTGGGCGTCGAGGTCATCGCCGTCCGTGCGCATGGAGCCGATCTCCGGAATGGATCTGGCGAGTGCCGGCGTCAGCAGCACGTCGAATCCTTCCAGGGCGCGGTAAAGCAGCTCTGTCACTTGCACCAGGGCGGCCGCGGCCGTGGCGTGTTGCCCCAGCGTGAGCGTGCGGCCGCGCCGAGCGACGGCCCAGGTCATCGGCTCCAGGCCGTCCGGCGCGGGGTTCAGCGCCTCGACGGCCGCCGCCGCCGCGACGCAGGACTGGTACTCGTAAGCCTGCCGTGCCCGCTCGCTCAGGAGGGAAAAGCGCGCGGCATCGATCTGCTCCACGTGATGGCCCTGCCGTTCCAGCAGCGCCGCAGCGCTGCCCGCCGCCCGCGCCCATTCGCCACCGACCGGCACCCCTTGCGGCGCCGCCTGCAGCACGGCGATGCGCAAGGGCCGCGCGGACGGCGTAGCCTCGCCTTGGCGGCTCGCGACGCGCCAGGCCATGTCCGTGTCCCGCACGGTGCGGCTCACGACCAGTTCGGCGGCGAGGCCGCCGAACACGTTGGCATAGGTCGGGCCTTGCGGCACCGAGCCGCGGCCTGGCTTGAGTCCGACCAGCCCGCAGGCGGCCGCCGGGACGCGGATGGAACCGGCGGCATCGGTGGCATGCGCCATCGGCAGGATGCCGGCCGCGACGGCGCTCGCCGCCCCGCCGGACGAGCCGCCGGCGCTGCGCTGCAGGTTCCACGGATTGCGGCAGATCGGCCCGATCGCCGGCTCGGTCGACAGGTTGAGGCCGAATTCCGGCACCGCCGTCTTGCCGAAAGGCACCAGGCCGGCAGCCTTGAAGCGCGCGATCAATTCGCCGTCCTGCGCGTCCGGCCGCGCAGTTTGCATGAGGTGCCGCGAACCGACCCGGGTCGGCACGCCGGCCCAGGGCGCGCCCAGGTCCTTGACGAGGAAAGGCACGCCGGCAAAGGGGCCCGCGGTGGCGCCGTGCCCGCGCAGCGACTCGCGCGCGAGGTCCTCGGCAAAATCGCTGATGGCGCCGAGGCGGTCCTGCAAGGCGTGCGCGCGGCCGACGGCGAGCTCCAGCAACTCCGAGGCCGAGACCTCACGCGCCCGCACGAGTTGCGCCAGTGCACAGGCGTCGGCCTGCAGGTATTCGTCCAAAGACATCATCGGATCAGGTCCCAGGAAGTTGCAGCGTGGCCGCGATCGGACGCCAGCCATTGGCCGTGCCTTCGAAGATGGGGATGTGGCCCAGGCCCACCACCCGGCCCGCCCAGTCGGCGCCCAGCGTCTCGCGCCAGGCGTAGCCCTCGGTAAGCGCCGTCACGATCGCCTCCACCTTCGCTCCCGCGCGCAGCAGCAAAGGCAGCACCGCGGCCGCCGTGGCGCCGGTGTTGATCACGTCGTCGACCACGACCACCCGCTTGCCGGCCACGCGCGTGAGCAAGGCCGGATCGAGATAGACGCTCTTGACCTGGTCCGGGCTGGTGGACGAACTCACGCGCTGCGACAGCGCCTCGTCGTACCAGAACTTGCGCGACAGCCCCATGGGGGTGTAGTGCGGAAACCCGAGCCCGCGCGCCGCGATTCGGGCGTAGTCCAGGCCCATGGTCGGCACGCCGACGATCGCTTCCGGTTGGTAGCGGCCGGCGAGTTGCGTCAGCGCGGAGCCGAGCGCGTCTTCCACTGCGAACGGCGTCTGGTTGGACATGAGCAGCGCAATGGCCTGCGCGCCGCCCGGCAGCGGCCGCAAGGGCAGTTCGAGGTAGCTGCCGTCCGGCAACTGCACCGGATAGTGCGACTCGAAGGTCGCCGCGTTCGCCGAGGCAGGCGGTGCCGAGGCCGGGTGAAGCCGGACCTCGTAAGGGGGAAGGATCGTTGTCATGCGATGCCCAATGCGGCGACGCGCTCGCGGGTGTAGAGGTCGTTCCAGTTCACCAGGGCGAGGTCACGGGCTGGTTGCCGCCGGCATCGGCATCGGCATCGTCAGCGACGAACTGCGCGACCTCGAGGTGCGCGACGTGATCTATCGGCCGCTGGTGGAAGGACGCGGCGAGGTGCAGCTCGCGCTTTCGTGGCGGCGCGATGACACGTCCCGCACGCTGGCCCGTTTCATCGGCCTGGTCCGCCAATCCATATCCCCGGAGATCCCCCATGCAAACTGACGACCTGCCCGCGCTGCGCCATCGCATCCAGCACGACCTGGAGCTGCTCGCCTACCCTGACCTGCCGTGGGTGCTGGACCTCGAGGCCGACCTGCTGGCCACGGCCGCGCCGGGCGTCGCCCCTGCCGATGTCCTGCAGTGCGCCATCATCGGCGGCGGCCAGTTCGGGCTGACCATCGCGCACGGCTTGCAGTCCGAGCGCTTGACGCGCGTGCGGGTGTTCGACCGCAACCCGGCCGGCCTGGAGGGTCCCTGGATGACGTATGCGCGCATGAAGATGCTGCGCACCCCCAAGCACCCGACCGGGCATGACCTGGGCAACCCGAACCTGACCTTCCGCGCCTGGTTCGAAGCGCAGCACGGCGCGCAAGGCTGGGACGAGTTGTTCCGCATCACGCGTCCCGACTGGCAGGCCTACCTCGGTTGGTACCGGGACGTGACCGGCGTGGACGTGCGCAACGGCGTCGAAGTCACGGCGGTGGAGCCGTGGCCGGATGCGCAGTCCTGCAAGCTCTTTCGGCTGCAGCTCGCATCGAAGAACGGAGTGGAGTTCGCCTGGGCCCGCACGGTGGTGTTCGCCAGCGGTGTCGAAGGTTCGGGCGGCCACACCGTGCCGGACTTCATCAGCGACAAGCTGCCCGCGCACCTGTACGCCCACACCAGCCAGTGGCCGCTGGACTTCAGCCGCCTGGCGGGCAAGCGCATCGGCCTGCTCGGCTCCGGTGCGGCCGCCTTCGACACCGCCACCGCCGCCCTCGAAGCGGGCGCGCGTGAAGCGGTGCTGTGCTTTCGCCGCCCCGAGCTGCCGCTGACCAACCCGCGCCGATGGATGGAGTTCTGCGGCTTCCTGGCGCACTACCCCGAGCTGCCGGACGCGCAGCGCTGGCGCTACATGCAGCAGCTCTACGCCATCGGCCAGCCGCCGCCGCAGCCGACCTATGACCGCGCCGTGTCCTTTGCGAATTTCCGGATGAAGCCGTCTACGCCATGGCTGGCGGTGCGCGAGGACAGGGGGCAGGTGGTGGTCAGCACGCCGGCCGCCGAGGAACGCTTCGACTTCGTCTTCGCCGCCACGGGCGCCTACGTCGACCTCGCGGCGCGGCCGGAGTTCGCCCGCGTGCTGCCCCATGTCGCCCTGTGGAGCGAACGCTACGCGCCGCCCGAGCAGCTGGCCGAGCCCCGTCTCGGACGCTTCCCCTACCTCGGACGTTTCGCCGAATTCACGCAGAAGAGGCCCGGCGCCGCGCCCTGGGTGGATCGCCTGTTCACCATCACCCGGGCCGCCACCTTGTCCATGGGGCCGAGCGCGGCGTCCAACAGCAACATCAAGTACACCGCCCCGCGCATCATCTCGGGCGTGACGCGCGCGCTGTTCCTGGAAGATGCGCCGCGCCGCGCCGCAAGGTACGCCGCGCACGACCACCGCGAGCTGCCGCGGGCAGGCAAGTCCTGACGGACCCTGTAAGCAGCTGGCTACTCCACAGTCGCATTAGGTCGCACCGGTCCACTTCAGGTGCGGGGGTAAGCCATGGCAACTCAAGCCACGCTTCCGGAGCACGTCAAGGCTGGTTCGCCCTTGGAGGATTGAGCATGGGAAAGCCATCGACGAAATGACCCTCTTCAGAAACTCCTTGGTGCACAGGGCCGGCGTCATCGACCCGCACGCCAACGCCGCACAACTCCAGCACCCAAGCCCCGCATCAACAGAGAAACCTTCAGCATCCAAGAATCAAATTCGCCGAATAAGTGGCGGATGATTGACCGCCATGGTGGCGCAGACGATGATGCTGTACAGCGTGAAAGCTTGGCGTGCTTTTATGCCCTCTAGATTGATCCGGGACAAACATGAGTCGGGCCCTACAGAAAGCCTCGATCAGCGATCAACTCTCACTTCACCAGCCCAGTGTTCACACGGAAAACCTCAGAATATGCATAGACGACACTTCAATGCGGCTGCGCTAATCGGTTGCTCGACGCTCCTGAGCGCACCGCTAGCGCGGGCGCAGGCTGCGTATCCAAACAAGCCGATCAAATTCTTTGTTCCATACGTTGCGGGCGGGCAGCCTGATACGGTGGCGCGCGTTGTAGCTCCCCGGCTTGGAGAGCGACTTGGCCAGCCGGTCGTCGTTGACAATCGTCCGGGCGCTGCGGGCTCAGCAGCATTCAATGCACTGCAGCAGTTTCGGCCGGCCGACGGTCACGCGTTCATGGTCACCGACGGCTCGATCCTGTCCGTTAGCCCACTGATAAATGCGGCGGCAAATTACAGGCTGGACAAAGATTACGTTCCAGTATCCTTGATCGGCCGTTCGACTCTTTTCCTGCTTACCCATCCGAAGACCGGCATCAAGACATTGCAGGAGCTCGTCTCCGCGGTGCGGCAAAAGCCAGGCGAATATACCTACGCATCGGCCGGCATCGGGAGCGTTCACCATTTGACGATGGAATCGTTCAATGCAGCTCTGAATCTGAACATGCGGCATGTGCCATACCGCGGAACCGGCCAGTCAACGCCAGCTCTGGTTGCGGGGCAAGTGGATTTTTCCATCGCGGCCCTGCCTTCGGTGGCCGGATTTGTTCAATCCGGCCACCTAAGGTTGC
>JAQGNA010000702.1 GCA_028292075.1 Rhodoferax sp.
TCTACACCGTGGACCTGAAGCGCAGCGGCAAGACGTTCACGATCACGCCCGAGAAAAGCATCCTGAACACCCTGCTCGAGGCCGGCATCGACGTGCCCTACAGCTGCAGCGAAGGCGTCTGCGGCACCTGCGAGACCAGGGTCATCTCGGGTACGCCCGACCACCGCGACTCGGTGCTGAGCGCCAAGGAAAAGGCCGCCAACACCTCGATGATGGTGTGCGTGTCCGGCTGCAAGAGCGCCGGACTGGTGCTCGACCTGTGACGGTCGGGCCGTGAAGCACCGCGGGCCTGCGCATGGTCGCGTGCCAGGCGATGTCGCTCACTCCGTCCGCCGCAACTGCCATCTTGCACTGCTGCGGAAGTGATAGCTGGATGCGCAGGCATTACCTGGGCTCGAGCCTCTTTTTGTTCATCAATCAGGACCCCATGAAAAACTTTTTGATCTCGCGTTCTTCCATGATCGCCCTGGCCGCGCTCTGCGCCGCCGGTGCCGCTTCCGCCCAGTCTTCCGTCACCATCTTCGGCGTGGTGGACGTCGGCGTCACGCGCCTGAGCGGCAACGGCACCTCCAACGTCGGCGTCTCCACCGGCAACGCCAACATCAGCCGCTGGGGTTTTCGCGGCACCGAAGACCTGGGCGGCGGCCTGGCGGCGAGTTTCTGGCTCGAAGCCGGCTTCGACCCCGACACCGGCGCGGGCAAGGCCATCGGCACCGGCACGGGCTTCAACCGCCGTTCCACCGTCAGCCTTTCGGGCGCCTTCGGCGAAGTGCGCCTCGGCCGTGACGACTCGGCCACGTTCCTGAGCACGCTGATCTTCGACCCGTTCCTGACCAACGGCGTGGGCGGCAACAACGCCTTCCTGATGCAGGGCGCGCCGATCCAGATCAGCAACGCCATCAGCTACTTCCTGCCGCCCAACCTGGGCGGCTTCTACGGCCAGGTGCAGCAGGCGTTCGGCGAACTCGGCATTGCGGCCAACAAGAACCAGGGCAACTACACCGGCGTGCGCTTCGGTTATCGCGCCGGCGCATTGAACACGGCACTGGCCAGCGCCAGGATCCAGGGCGCCACCGATGCGGACGACCTGAAGATCAACAACATCGGCGCCTCCTACGATTTCGGCGTGGTCAAGCCGATGCTGTTGTGGGCCACCGAGAAGAAGGGCGCCGTGAAGATCACCGCCATCGAACTCGGCGCCACGGCGCCGCTGGGCCAGGGCGAACTGCGGGCGCAGATCAGCCGCTACGACACCTCGAACAGCAATGCCGACTGGCGCAAGTTTGCGATCGGCTACGGCTACAACCTGTCCAAGCGCACCCAGGTCTACGGCAGCGTGGCGCGCGTGAGCAACCAGGACGGCGCGCAGAAGTCGATCGGCGTGCAGGGCCTCACCGCCCCCGGCACTTCGCTGGGTGGCAAGTCATCGGGCTATGAAATGGGTATTCGCCACTTCTTCTGAAGCCGGGGGGCGCTGGCGCGCGGCCGGGGCTCAGACGCTGGCGCGGTCGACGATGGAGAAGCCGACATCGACCACGCGTTCGGCCACCGCCCGGCCCTCGGCCCGCGCCACGATGAACCGCGCCGCCTGCTGCCCGATGGCATTGCTGTCGATGCGCACGGTGGTCAGCGCCGGATGCAGGTCGGCCGAGAACTCGAGGTCGCCGAAGCCCGTCACCGCCAGGCTGCCGGGCACCGCCAGGCCGCGGGCCTGGGCTTCGGTCATCACCCCCAGCGCCAGCAGGTCGGAGCTGCAGAACACCGCGTCGATCGCGGGGTCCGCCTGCAGCAATTCGCCGAGTGCACGCCGGCCGCTCTTGAGCGTGGTGGGCGCGGGCACCACCACCATGCGCACGGGCGGTAGGCCCAGCGCCTGTGCGGCGGCCTGGAAGGCATCGTGGCGGCGGGTGGAGCGTTCGTCGTCGCCGGCCACCACGGCCAGGCGGCGCCGCCCTTTGGCGTGCAGGAACGCGGCGACCGCGCGGCCGACCTCGGCGTGCGAGAAACCGACCAGCATGTCGATCGGCGTGGGCGTCAGGTCCCAGGTCTCGACCACCGGAATGCCGCAGGCTAGCAGCCGCTGCCGCCCCTGGCTCGAATGCATGATGCCGGTGAGCACGATGCCGTCGGGCCGGCGGCCGATGATGGCCTCGAGCAGGGCGTCCTCGCGCGAATCGACATAGCCGCTCTGGCCCAGCATCAGCTGGTAGCCGTGCGTGGCCAGCGCCGCGGTCAGCGCCTGCACCGTCTGCAGGAACACCGGACCGGCGATGGTCGGCACCACCGCCGCGATCAGCCGGCTCTTCGTGGAGGCCAGCCCGCCGGCCAGCAGGTTGGGCACATAGCCGGTCAGCCGCACCGCCTCGGCCACCTTCTGCCGCACATCGGGCGACACCCGGTCCGGCGTGTTCAGCGCGCGCGAAGCCGTGATGGGCGCCACCGCGGCAATGCGCGCCACGTCGTGCAGCGTGACCGCGCCGCTGCGGCGGCGGCTTCGTTTGGCAGGCGTGGACTCGGTCGGCATGGGGGGATCGTAGTCGAAAAGATAGCGCTACCGTGGTTCTCCCAATGCCTATGCCCGTGCCCATGCCGCCGCCGCCGCTCCCGGCCCTTGCGCTGCTCCCCGCTCGCGCCGCAAGTCGGTTATCGCGCCGCCACGATCACATGCGCCTGGATCTGCCCGGCCACCGGCCCCTGGCCGCAGCGGCTGGCGATGGCCGCCGCCGCGCGGTCCGTTGCCAACGCAAGCATGGCGGCGTTGCGGGCCTCGATCTCGTTGCGCAGCGGCGTGCCCTGGCAGTAGGCGGTGGCCACGTCGCGCGCCGACGCGGCCCGGCTTCGTTCGGTGCGCGTCTCGATCGCGACCTGGGCGAAACCCGCCTGGTTCAATTCCGCGCGGATCAAGGCGATGTCGTGATAGCCGTGGGGCGTGCGGGCCAGGAACCGCGGCGGGTCGTCGGGGAACACGGCGGCGAGGGCGTTGGTGACGTCGTTGGCGAAGGCGTTCTCCTCGATGCGGTCCCAGACGTTGAAGACGAAGTGCCCGCCCGGTCGCAGCACGCGCCGCGCCTCGGCGTAGCCGGCCACCCGATCCGGGAAAAACATGGCACCGAACTGGCAGGCGACCACGTCGAACGCGCCATCTTCGAATGGCAGGCGGAGCGCGTCGGCCTGGCGCCACTCGATCCGGTCGTCGGGCCCCTGCCGGCTGGCCGCGTAGTCGAGCATCGGCTGGTTGAGGTCGGTCACCACATAGCGCGCGGCCGCGTCGAGCCGCGGCGCCAGCGCCCGCGTGACCACGCCGCTGCCCGCCGCCGTCTCCAGCACGGACCGCGGCGAGAACCCAGCGACGCGCGCCGCCAGGTCGCTGGCGTAGGCCTCGAAGATGAGCGGCACCATCAGGGTGTCGTAGAACTTCGGGATCGAGCCCGCGAACACCTTGTCACTGTCAGCCATGAGACCTCCATCGAAGC
>JAQGNA010000725.1 GCA_028292075.1 Rhodoferax sp.
ACGGCCGGCCCGATGCCAGTGCGGCTGAAATGGAAGCCGCCGCCCGCCATGCCGAAGCGCACGACTTCATCCAGGGACTCGGCGATGCCAAGGGTCGACATGGCTACGATGCCCATGTGGGCGAACGCGGCGTCAAGCTGTCGGGCGGACAGCGCCAGCGCATCGCCATCGCGCGCGTCATGCTGAAGGACGCGCCCATCCTGCTGCTCGACGAAGCCACCAGCGCGCTCGACTCCGAGGTCGAAGCCGCCATCCAGACCAGCCTGTACCGCCTGATGGAGGGCAAGACGGTGATCGCCATCGCGCACCGGCTGTCGACCATCGCGGCCATGGACCGGCTCGTCGTGCTCGACGAAGGCCGGGTGGTGGAGGAGGGCGATCACGCCAGCCTGCTGGCCATGGGTGGACTTTATGCCCGCCTGTGGGCGCGCCAGAGCGGCGGCTTCATCGGCGCCGAAGGAGGCGATCGGGGCCATGGGGGCGATCGGGGCGATGCGAATGCGCTGAACGAAAGTTCAGGCGACATGCCGCCTGGCAGCCTGGTGGACGCGCTCGAGGCGCTCGATGTGCCCGAAGTCATCCCACGCCGCGCTCCCGTGCTGAACGACCATGACTGATTTCATCTACCTTGCCTCGCAAAGCCCGCGTCGCAGCCAGCTGCTCACGCAGCTGGGCGTGCGCCACGAATTGCTGGTGGCCGATGCGGCCGAAGACGCCGAGTCGCTCGAGGCGGTGCGCGGCGGCGAGGCACCCGCCGCCTACGTGAAGCGCGTGACGGCCCTGAAGCTCGACGCCGCGGTGGCGCGCCAGCAGCGGCGTGGCCTTGCACCGGCACCCATTCTTTGCTCCGACACCACCGTGGCGCTCGGCCGCACCATTTTCGGCAAGCCTGCCGACGAGAAGGACGCGGTCCGCATGTTGCTGGCGCTGGCCGGCAGCGAGCACCGGGTCCTGACCGCCGTGGCGGTGCAGCACCGAAAGCGTCGCTTTGAGGCGCTGAGCGTGTCGCGGGTCCGGTTCGCCGAACTGACCCGCACCGAGGTCAAGCGCTATGTCGACACGGGCGAGCCACTTGGCAAGGCCGGCGCCTATGCCGTGCAAGGCAGGGCCGCCGCCTTCATCTCGCAGCTCAGCGGTTCGTATTCGGGCATCATGGGCCTGCCCATGTTCGAGACGGCTCAGCTCCTGCGCCAATGTGGCTTGCCATGCTGAGGGCGTTGGCCACGACTTCCATCCACACCGATGACAACGGTGGCGCCATCGGCCCATCCCCTTGTTTTTCGGCCATTTCACCCCACTTTCCAGGCATGAACGCTACCAAAACCCAGTCTTCTTCCTCGAACCTGACCGTCACGCATGTGCTGGCCCAGCTGCTTGAGCGGCTGGAGCACAGCGCAGCGCCTGTCGGTGCCGAGCAATACCGTTCCGTCGTCGAGCACCTGGTGAATGAATTCCATGTCATTTCTGCCGGTGCGGAGCTCGGCGCCTTGCTCGATGCCCATCCCGCCGCGGCGGAGTTGTACGAAAATCTGCATTACGACGTCGCCGGCCTTTGCCGCTCGTCGCTCGATGCAGCCATGACCGCCGAGCGGCTTGCCCGCGACGCAATTGAACGCGCCATGCGCGGAGAACTGAAAGGGAGAACCCATGGCCAAGGCTGATGGCAAAACCGCGGTGCTGGCCGATGGCCTGCGCTATAAATCCAAAGTGTCTGGCTCGCCGTTCGCGGTGGCCGCCTCGTTTGGCGGGGCCACGATGTCGTGCTTCCTGTGCGGCAAGCACCGCACCCGCTCGCTGATGACCACGCGCAAGCTGTTGGGCCAGTCGCAGGTGGTGTGCTCACCTTCCTGCAAGGCGATGGACGAGGCCGAAGCCGCACGCTGACCGGTCGGCATGCGGCACGCCTACCTGGGACCAGGTTGGCCCGGTGGGTTGCGCCGTCCCTTACAATCCAGGACCCGACGCCGTTCTAGCAACGGCGCACTGCCAGTTTCAGCCTTGCGCTATGGCCTAATACCGGGTTTCCTTTTATCTATCGGAGTTATTCATGGCCAAAGTCATCAGAACAGAAAGCGACCGTTGCGCGCCCAAGCCCGTGCCCCTGCCTGGCTACACGAATCCAGTGAGCCGCGGCCAGAAGCGCAGCCTTGAACGTGGCGTCGCCACCCGCAGCAAGAAGAACCCCGGCAAGCGTCCTCACAAGGGCGGTTGAGCCCCGGCCACCTCCGTGGCCACTTCGACCCGGCGCTCCGTGCGCCACGGTCTTGCAAGCGCCCTCCGGGGCGCTTTGCTTTTGGTGCGGCCCGATCAGGCGTTTTTGCCAAGGGCCAATCGATTGGCGCGGTAGCCTTCCGTCAGAGCAACGCCGAGACCGGCCAGGCAGATCAGGCCGATGCCGATGGCCGTGGTTCGGCCGGGCAGCTGGTCGAAGACGAGCCAGCCGAGCGTCGTGGCGGCCACGATCTGCAGGTAGCTGAAGGGCGCCAGCAGCGTGGCCGGCGCGCGGCTGTAGGCGGTGATCTGCAACCAGTGCCCCAGGAACCCGGTGACACCGGTGGAGGCCAGCAGCAGCCATTGCCATCCGGCCAGTGGCAGGTCGGTCCAGAACCAGGGCAAGGCGAGCGTCAGCGCCAAGGCGCCGATGATGCCGCCGTAGAAGTTGGTGGTGAGCGGGTCGTCCGCCGCAAGACGCCGCGTCGCCACTTGGAAGCAGGCAAAGGTGAACGCAGTGAGCAGCCCGAGCGCCACGCCGACCGGAT
>JAQGNA010000727.1 GCA_028292075.1 Rhodoferax sp.
GCCGCGAACGGCCGCATTGCCAACTACGACGCCTACCGCACACGGGCCGATGCGGCAACGCAGAAGGGGCTGCGCGAAGCCGACGCGCCCAATGCAGTGGTGGACGCCATCGTCCGCCTGATCGGCACCGCCGAACCCCGGTTCAGCAACCCCGTACGCCGGTTGACCCGGGTGATGCTGCTCCTGCGGTGCCATGCCCTGAAGCTTTTCGAAGCCGCGGTGCGGGGGGCCGTGCGGCCCGCCAGGTAGCCGGGCCGCCTTCGGTACTCTGGGGCATGAACGCTCTCTGCGCGGCCGGGCAGGGCGCAGGGGCAAGCCCCGCGCCCTTGTCGCTTATTGCTGCACAACCATCATGTTCGACACCATCGCCTTGCCGGCGCGTCCGACAAAGTTGAGGGTCAGCTTGCCGTCGGCCCCGACCGTCACGGGGAATTGCCGGGTGACGGCTGCGTTGCGTGCGCCGGCCAGCGCGAACACGTCGACGTTGGCCAGCGGTGTGGCGCTGGCGCCTCCGGTGGTGGTCTGCACATCGAACACCCGGGCGCCGGCGGCCGTGGCCGTGGGCTCGACGAAGCCCAGCGTCACGAGGTAGCTCTTGCCGGGTACCAGGTTGAGGTTGTAGGCAAAGCCGGCACCCGCGGTGGCTTCCTCCCGGTAGGCGTCCCACACGCGTCCCTCGGCAGGGACTGCGGCGCCGGTGTTGGCGATCACCTGCGTGGCCCCCAGCTTGGCGCGCACGCCGCCGGTGAAGTAGTTGTCCGAGCCGAAGGCCTTGGCCTGCCCCAGCGGCCCTGCCGTTTCGGAGACGAAGCCCGACGTCAGCTGGCCCGCGGCCAGGTAGACGTTGTTGGCGTGATCGGCATCCACCGTCCAAACCACCGCGTCGCTTGCCTGCTTGCCGCCAGCCGAGCCAGACACCTGGACGTTGTTGCTGCCCACGGCGAGGCGCACGTCACCGAAGTCGCAGACCCGGTTCACGCATTCCGCTGCCGTCATGGTCTTGACGTTCGCGCCGTTCACCACGAGGGTGGTCGAATCGGTGTTGGCATAGACCTTGACATGGGCGGTCGGCAGGTTGCGCTGCACATAGCGCCGGTCGGTGATGTAGGTCATCGGCTCCTTGTTCCAATGCGCCTTGTAGAAGTAGAACGCGTCCTTCCTGACGCTGCGATCGAAGGTGACCAGGCCCTTGGTGTTGGTGCCACCGATGTCGCCCTCGTGCCGCACTTCGGAGCCGAAGTCGAACATGTTCCAGATGAAGGTGCCCCAGAGGTAGGGGCGCGACTGGATCATCGCGTAGTCGGCTTCATGCACCGTGCTGGCATAGCTTTCGGGCTGGTAGACGGTGCGAGACTTGTTGGTGGTGTCAAAGGTCGCGACGAAACCGAGGGCGTCGCCCGGGTTGTCGCTGTAGTGCGTGAGGGCCGCGCCGGCGCCGTATTCGCTGAGGCCGATGGCCTGCCGGGAGAACGTGGCCCTCAGGGCGTCGAGCCGGGTCGCGAGGAACGAGGGCAGGTAGGCGGCGTACCACATCGGGTATTCGTTGCGCGCCCAGATGTCGGTGATGCCGCCGACCTGGTCGTCGTCCCTGTTGGCGGCCAGGGTGGTCGCGCGGCTCGGGTCCTCCTGCTTGGCAGTAGCCTGCAGCGTGTTCAGCACCGGTGCGGCCTTGCCCGGCTCGGTGCAGCCCTGGGTCACCTCGTTGCCGATGGACCAGGTGGCGATGGACGCATGGTTGAACTGCTGGCGCACCAGTTCGCGCAGCTGCAGCAGGCCGTTGTCCACGAACTCGGGCGTGGGGTTGGTGGCGGCATTGCAGGGAATGATGGCTGAGTTGACGAAGCTATGCTCCGCCCAGACCACGAAGCCGAGCTTGTCGGCCTGCTCCAGGGTGTAAGAAGCATGCGGGTAGTGCGCCAGGCGCACGGTGTTGGCGCCGATTTCCTTGATGATGGCGAACGATTTGTCGGTGTCCTCCCTGGAGATGGCCCAGCCCTTGTTCTGGAAGTCCTGGTGCATGTTGACGCCCCGCAGCGGGTACGAGCGGCCATTCAGGAAAAAGCCCTTTTCCGGGTCGAAGCGGACCTCGCGGATGCCGTAGCCCTGCACCGAGCGGTCGATCACCGTGCCGTTTGCGTCCTCCAGCTGCACCGCAAGCTGGTACAGGTAGGGGTCTTCGACGCCGTTCCACAGGTGCGGGGTGTTGACCGCAATGTTCTGCGACACCTCGCCGGCTTCACCAGCCTTCACGGTCACGGTCGCGGCCGATGAATTGATGACAGCGCCATTCGCATCGACGAGGCCGGCGCGCACGGTGAAGGTCTCCAGGCGCGTGCTGCTGTTCCTGAGCTTGGCACGAACGGCCACGGTGGCCGCATTCGCCGACACCGACGTACTGGTGGCATAGACGCCGGTGCTGCCCAGGTCGTCCAGGGCGAAGTGCGCCTTGGCCGGCGTGGAGACGAGCGACACGCTGCGGTACAGGCCGCCGGACATGTTGAAGTCACCACTGAGCGGCATGATGGCGGTGGGGCCACCGGCCACCGGCTTGGAGTTGTCGGCCTTGACATACAGCACGTTCTTGCCGGCCTTCAGCTTGCCGGAAACGTCGAACCTGAAGCGCGTGAACGCGCCTTTGTGCTGGCCCAGTTTTTCGCCATTGAGCCAGACGTCGGCCACGATGCTGGCGCCATCGAACTGCAGCCACTGGGTGCCATTGGCGGGCGGCGTGCCGTCGAACTCGAGCCGGTACCAGCCGATGCCGCGCTTGTAGGCCACCGAGGTCGGCGTGGTCTGCGCCGTGCTGGCGGCGTCCTTTTCGTTCCAGGTGTGTGGCAGGGACACGGTGGTCCAGCCGCTGCCGTCCTGCGCGAGTGCTGCCGCATCGGTCAGGCTGTCGTCCTGCACGAAGGCCCACTTCTTCCCATCCAGCAGCTCGATAGCCCGGGTTTCCTGCGTGCCGACGACCGGTCCGCTGGGGGCATTGGGCGAGCCTCCGCCGCCACCGCCACATGCCGCGACAAGCAAGGCGGAACTGACAGCGGCTGCAATTGCGAGGCGCGAGAAGGTAGGTCGAGCGGGTGTGGCGGTGGGGAAAGGGGTCATGATGGCCTCCGAAGTAACGTTAACGTGGGGTTTTTCTAAATGATATCGTTAACTTCTTCGGCGTTGTCACCAATTGATGGGGGATCACCCTGATGCAAGCAGTTCTACGAGGGAAGAGCCACGACGGGCTGCGCATGCGCGCGGCGCCGAGTTCGGCGACCGATGAGCGCCTAGGAGGAGCGGCGGAAGAAGCGGCCGGCACGCGGCTTGGGTGGCGAGTCAGGCGAATCCGGTGGGGCCGGCGGATGGGCATCCGGCGCTGGCAGCAGCAGCTGCGCCGACCTGGCGACCCGCACGCAATCGCGCAGGTGTTCCTCGCCCAGGTAACGGATGGCGGTGTAGCCCATGACCGCCGACACCGCCTGCCCGGCCAGTGGCACGTACTTGGCCAGCTGCTGGGTGGTCAGGCGCATGCCCACCTTGGTGGCGGCCTTGAGCACCAGGTCCTTGGTGATGAACTTGCCGATCAGCACAGAGCCGACCATGGTGACGGCCTTCTGGACCTGATCGCGCTTGTGCGGCGTGAGCTGATCGAGCTGGCTGGGCGC
Source organism: Rhodoferax sp. (assembly GCA_028292075.1). The sequence continues at coordinate 3,654 of JAQGNA010000727.1, forward strand.
CAGGCCGAATTCGGTGTTGATCTCGGGAATGAGCCTGGACAGCAGTGCGGCGTCGACCGCCCAGTCCAGGCCGGGAATCGGCACCACGCTGGCGGCGGCCGCCATCATGGCCCGGCGGTGCAGCAGCTTGCGGGACCGCTGCACGGCCTGGGTCAGCGCAGGGTCGCCGGCGGCGAGTTGGAGCGCGGATTCCATGGGCGGCCTCCTTTGCGCTCGTTCAGGCTTTGCTCTTGACCAGGCTGTAGATGAACAGCAGCACCATCGCGCCAACCACCGAGGCGATCCAGCCTGCGGGTTGGCCGGCCGTGTACCAGCCCATCTTCTGGCCGACAAAGTTGGCCAGGAAGGCGCCGGCAATGCCGAGGATGGACGTCATGATGAGCCCGAGCTTGTCGTTCCCGGGCTTGATCGCGCGCGCGATGAGGCCGACGACGAAGCCGATGATGATGGTGCCGATCAGTGAAAACATGTGAACTCCTGTATACAAATTATTGAAAACTCGACCAGGGTCAAATGTAGCCGCAGTGGCGGGGGCGGCCGTGTAGGACCTCCACCGAATTGTCCGCTCAGACCTCGGCCGTGCGCGCCGACTCGATCTGTTCCGAAAGGGAAAGCCAGTTTTCTTCGAGTGTGGCCAGTTCATCACCCACGGCTTTGAGGCGCTTGCCCGCGTTGGCGAGTTCGGCCGGAGGCAGCGGCTGGCTCATGCGGTCTTCGAGCTGGCCCTTTTCGGCCTGCAGGCGGGCCATGGCCTGGTCCACCTTTTCGAGCTCTTTTTGAAGCGGTCGGGTCTGCTTCGACTGCTGGTCGCGCCGGGCGGAGTCGGCACGGCGCTGGTCCGCCGGATTGGCCGCCTTGGCAGCAGAGGGCGAGACAGCAACGGTTGCGGGCAGCGCTGCGGCAACAGGCGCCGCAACCACCCGCACCGGCGCCGGGTTGGCCGCTGCGTTCTTGGCTTCTTCGCGCAGGCGCTTCGATTCGTCGAGCAGGTAGCGCTGGTAGTCGTCCAGGTCGCCGTCGAAGGGCTCGACGCCGCCGCGCGAGACCATCCAGAACTCGTCGCACACCGAGCGCAGCAAGGCGCGGTCGTGGCTGACCAGCATGACGGTGCCTTCGAACTCGTTGAGCGCCATGGCCAGCGCCTCGCGGGTGGCCAGGTCCAGATGGTTGGTCGGCTC
>JAQGNA010000748.1 GCA_028292075.1 Rhodoferax sp.
CGAATCAGCAACGAAGCCAGTTCAGCACCACGCTGAGTGCGCCGCTCGGGGAGTGGGTGACGGTGGCCGCCACCGGCGGCGATCAGGCACAAGCGGGCGTCTACAGTACCCGCACTGCACCGGCCAGGCAGCAGTTGATCCAGGTGCGTGTTTCGGCGCGCTGATCGCGGTCGGCGCGGTCGTCGCCGGTCACTTGTTTCATTGCGTTCCTTGCGCTCACGCCTGGTCACAGGCGCTTACGGCCAACTGCGTTCGAGCGGCCCGCCCAGGTCCAGCCCCAGCACCACCGGATCGTGGTCCGAGGCCCGGTAGGGCGTGACGCTGTACAGGTCGGGCGCGCAGGCGGCACAGGCGGGTTGTTTTGAAGCAAGGCGGTAGTCCAGCAACGCAGGCTCGTCGGCGTTGATGTGCCACTCGACCGCCCGGGTCACCTTGCCGGACAGGCTGGCCGTGGCAAACGCATGGTCCAGGCGGCCCGCTGCGCCGTTGAACACATAGGAATAGCCGAAGCCGTCGAAGCGGCCGACCTGGTCGACGAAGCCGTGGTCGGTCAGCAGCGCGATCGGATCTTCCTGCGCATAGGCATTGAAGTCGCCGAGCAGCAGCACGTCGGGGCCGCCGTTGCCAGCCTGCAAGTCAGCGACGAAGGACATCAGCGCACGGGCCTGCTGCACGCGGCGTGCGTTCCAGCAGCCTTGCAGGTCGCCCTGGTCGAGGTCGGCGGCCTGCGCGCCTTCGCATCCTTTCGACTTGAAGTGGTTGACGACCAGGGTGAACCTTGCGCCATGCGGAGTCTGGAACGGCTGCGCCAGAGGCGGGCGGTTGTGGACGGCTACGGTGTCGCTGCGAGGCGGACCGGCTGGCAACAGGCGCGCGGGCTTGTACAGGATGGCCACACGGATGGCATCGCTGCCGCTGCCATCGGCCGCATCGGGCACCGCCGCATAGGTGCCGGTGCCGAGGCGTGCGTTCAGGGCGTCCACCAGGTCTTGCGGCGTCACGCTGCCGTTGTTCTGCATTTCCATCAGGCCCACCGCGTCGGCGTCGATGGCCAGCAGGGCCTCGACGATCTTGGCGCGCTGCCGTTCGAACTCCTCCAGGGTGGCGGCGCCGCGGCAGTGTGCCGGGCTGACCGTGCCGCGCAGCATGCAGCCCTGGCCGGTCTCGCCCGAGGCCGTGGCGCCGTTGCCGAAGGTGGTGAAGTAGTTCAACACGTTGAAGCTGGCCACGCGCAGTTGGCCGCCCACAGCTTCGGGCAGGGCGCTTCGCGGGTTCTGCCGTACGAACACCGGTGCCACCGACGGGTGCAGGCGGTAGGCGCCCGCGTCCATGCGGCTGGCCGTGGCCAGGCCGTAGTCGAGCACGCCGGTCACTTCGTTGACGGTGTCGCCGGCCCGCAGCGTGTGATCGGCGCCGAGGTGCGGCGTAGGGCTGGGGTGCTGCAGGCTGCTGCCGTCGTCGAGGATGAAGCTGCGGCGGCGATTGGCCTCGGCCATGGCCAGCGCCGCGGCACCCGGTCGCAGCCGGTTGGTGGGCGCCTCGAGCCGGCCCTGCGACGACAGCGTCACTTGGCCGTAGCGGCCCAGGAAGTAGTTCTGCGACACGGTCAGCGGCCCGGTGATGGTGACCAGCATGCCCTCGAAGCGCTCCAGCGTCTGGCCGGCGGGCAGCGGCAGGTTCAGCACGGTGGGTGCGATGCGCTGGCCGCTGCCGAACACGCGCAGCTGGCTGGGGGCGGTGAGTTCCGTCACCGTGTGGGCCGCGGTGTCGGCATTGCCCGCTGCGCCGGTGTTGTATTCGGTGACCCGGCCGGTCAGGCGGACCGCATCGCCCACGTGGACGGTGGGCAAGTTGCCGGTAAAGACCAGAATGCCGTCCGAAGTGGCGGGGTCGGCGTCACCCACCGGGTCCTGCAGGTAGAACCCGTGCGAGACCACCTTGGTGACCACGCCGCTGGTGCTGACCGTCTGCCCGACCAGCGGACTTGTTTCGCCGATGCCCTGGATGGCCGGTATGGGCGTGTCGGCCGCCTGCGCCGCAGAGAGCGGCAGCGCGAACGTTGCGAACGCTGTGAACGTTGCGAAGTTGGCGAAGGTGGCGAACACGGCGGTGTGCAAGGCGCTCGGAGCGATGCGCATGAATGTCCTTGTGACTGGGGTCGAACCGGGGTGGCAGGGGCTCGATTGTGTTCGATCGGGGCGGCCGGGCAGGGCCCGTCCGGTACTTCCAGCGCATCCCGGCGCATCGGGCGCCAGGGATAATCGCCACTTTTCCCAAAGCCCCAGTCATGGAACAAGACCAACCCGAAACCACCGAAGAATACGTCCCCGGGGCCGTCAACGGCCGTCACTTCATGGCCAGGCTGTGCCGGGTGGGCGACGGCCCGTGGACCATCGACGTGGTGCATGTCGAAGGGCTGGCGCCGCTGTCGGACGCTGGCCACAGCTGGCCCACGCGCGACGAGGCCGTGCAGGCGGCCGAGCGGCTGGTGGCTGCGCTGGCCCACTGAGAAGGCGCGAGAGACGTACAGCGCACACGGCGCGTACGGCCAGAACCACAGCTGCGGCATCGCATTGAACCGGAGCAGATGGGATACGCCACCCGGCGTATTCCCCGGCGCCCCCGGCTTCCCTAAAGTCCAACCCATCGGCGCGACAGATCCCGAAAGTTCCTGACCGTCAAGGAACACCAGGGACATCGCGGCGAGCCGGTTCAATCAACTTTGGAGAAGCTCAAATGCAACGTCGCTTTACCCTCAAGGCCCTCAGTGCCGCCACCGCCACCGTCGCCATCACCGGCCTTGCGAGCTTGTC
>JAQGNA010000753.1 GCA_028292075.1 Rhodoferax sp.
AACAAGCGGTTGCGGGCCATGCCGCCGAAGCACAGGTTGGCGCATCGCTCGGGCAGGTGGATGTGGCCGATGGGCGTGGCGTCGGGGGCGAACACGCGCACGCCGTCACGCCCTGGGCCGAGGCCCCAACCTGCCCAGAGGTTGCCGTCCACGTCGCAGCGGAAGCCGTCGGGCGTCTCGCCATCCGCGCACTGCACGAAGACCCGGTCGTTGGTCAGTTTGCTGCCGTCGTCGCTCACGTCGAACACGCGGATCCGGCGCGGCGTGGCGCCGGATTCAACCACATACAGCCGCCGCTCGTCCGGCGAAAAGCACAGACCGTTCGGCCGTGCCACGTCCGCCGCCACCACGCTGGCATGGCCGGTCGCCGGGTCGAGCCGGTAGACCTGGGTTGGCAGTTCGACCGGGGCCGGCGCGCCCTCGTAGTAGCCGAGGATGCCGAAGGGTGGGTCGGTAAACCACACGGACCCGTCCGACTTGACCACGACGTCGTTCGGCGAGTTGAGCGGCTTGCCGTCGAAGCGGTCCATCAGCACGGTGATGCTGCCGTCGTATTCGGTGCGCACCACGCGCCGGCCGCCGTGCTCGCAGCCGACCAGCCGACCCTGGCGGTCACGGGTGTGGCCGTTGGCGTAGTTCGACGGCTTGCGGAACACGCTCACGGCACCGGTTTCTTCTTCCCATTTCATGATGCGGTTGTTCGGGATGTCGCTCCATAGAAGGTAGCGGCCGTCGCCGAACCATACCGGTCCTTCGGCCCAGCGCATGCCCGTGGCCAGCCGTTCCACCGCGGCGGAAACCAGTCGGTATGGGAGGAAACGGGGATCGAGTATTTCAACCGCGGGGTCGGGGTAGCGTTCACTGGGTTGCCACATGGCGGAGGCTCCTGTTCGACAAAGGGGGAAAGCAGGCGCGAGGACGCCTCGGGCCCGCCAGTATCCATCAGCCATGCGCCGCACTCAGCTGGCACCGACGGCCCCAATCAGCTGGACGGTAGCGCTTCCTTGCTGCTATGGTTACTGCGTGTGGAGCAATCAAACACAGTGGTTTCGTGTGCACAAACACATGGCATCAGTGATCAAACCTGGCATGGCAAAGACAACCAAAACCCATTCGGTCGCAGGTCGCCCGGCGGCAAGGAGCCCTCATGTGAAGCTGACCAGCGCGGTGGCATCTGGCAGCACGGCCCGCATCTGGCGCGCGGCGGTGCTTTGGTTTTGTGCAGCCCTGGTCATGGCGACGCAGGCCTGGGCCGACGAAGTGCCCGTGGTCACACTGGACGACACGCGCAAGGGCATCTCTCTGGTGGGGCGGATGGGGTTTCTCGAAGACCCGGAGGGCCGTCTCGGCATCGACGAGATCCGGGGTGCCGATGCCGATGCGCGCTTTGCCGTGCCGGCCCGGATCGTGAGCCAGCCCGGCACGGAGCTGCATGCGCGCTGGTTCAAGATCAGGGTGCGCCAAACCGACGAATCGCGGCCCTGGCTCATCGACACCAGCAACACGGCCCTGCGGCAGTTCAGCGTGTACGGGCCGTACGACATGAACGGGGTGCCACTCCGTCCGCCCTTGCTCGGTGGCATTGCCTTGCCCTCGGCAGAGCCGCAGCTCGATGGCGACCGATTCCTCTACCGGTTTAGGCTGCCGAAGCCCGGCGACTACACGCTGTACATCCGCACGGTTTCTCAATTTCCCGAGTACTACCGACTGACGGTGTGGGACGCGGTGGAATTCGGCCAGGTCGAGCAAAGACTGTCGATCTTCCACGGCATGTGCTATGGGTTGATGGTCAGCATGCTGGTCTACAACCTGATTCTGATTTCGGTGTTTCGGCAGCGGATGTACGCGTACAACTTTTTGGGTTGTCTCTTCGCCATGGTCACCATCGCGGCCATCAACGGCCATGTCGGCCGCTATCTGTTGCCCTATGCCCGGGGCTGGATACCGATCGTGCTGGCGGCATCGCCGCCGCTGTGGATGGGCTTTGCCGGCCTCTTCGGCCGCAGCTTCATCGAACTGTCGCGCCATTCGCCGCGCTTCGACAAGGCACTTCGATTGCTCGACCCGCTGTGCGCGCTGGCCGTGGGGCTGGCATTGAGCGGCCAGATCATCTGGTCGCTGGCCGTGACACAGGCCATTGCCGTGTTCGGCCCGGTGTCGCTGTTCATTGCCGCGCTGATGGTGCTGCGGCGCGGGTTTCGCCCGGCCGCCTGGTACATCGCCGGGCTTTCGGTCGTCTTCGTCACGGCGATCGGCACCACCCTGAACAACTTCGGCGTGCTCGAGCTGCCGTTCCACTACGAGGCACTGCAGCTTGGCATCCTGATCGAGATCGCCGTGTTCATGCTGGCACTGGGGAGCCGCATCCGCCTGATTCGCAACCTCAACGGCGAGCTTGGGCTTCGCGCCACGCAATTGGCCAAGGCCGCGGAAACCGATCCGCTGACCGGTCTGCTGAACCGGGCCGGATGGACCGAGCATGGCGCTGCCGCTCTGGGGCTCGGCGGGGCCGCTGCGGTGTTGCTGCTGGACCTCGACCACTTCAAGGCGGTGAACGACGCGCAGGGCCATGCCGCCGGCGACGAAGTGCTGGTGGCGGTGTCGGTCCGGCTCTCGAACGAAGTGGGGAGCCAGGGCCTGGTGGCCCGGCTCGGCGGAGACGAATTCGCGGTGCTGCTCTTCGATGTGGCCGACCAAGAGGCGCTGCAGTTGCGAGCGCAGCGCCTGATCGGCGCCATCTCCGAGCCGGTGCCCTCCCGTGGCCACCGGCTTCGCGTGGGCGCC
>JAQGNA010000029.1 GCA_028292075.1 Rhodoferax sp.
CGCTGTTCGGTTTGGCGTTGTGGCTGCGTTCCCCTCACTGCCTGCACCAGCGGTCGCGGGCCACGCTGGTCCGCGCGCTGGCCGACGGCTTTGCCGGCCGCCTGGGGCCGATGCCGGACGATTTGAACCCGGTGGTCGCCCATGCTTGATGCGCGGCCGATCCAGTCCGGTGTGGACGACCTGGCGCGCGCGTTCCGTGCCTTTCCACTCATTGCCTACCTGGCCTGGAGCGACCTTCAGGCCCGCTACCGCCGCACGGTGCTCGGGCCCTTCTGGCTGACGCTCGGCACGGCATTGGGCACGGCCGGGCTGGGCCTGATCTGGAGCGAGCTCTTCAAGCTCGACCGGGCTGTCTTCGTGCCGGCGCTGACCGCCGGGCTCATCATGTGGCAGTTGCTCAGCGGCTGCACGACCGAAGCCACCACCACCTTCTGGCGCCAGGCCGGCATGATCCGCAACGTGCAGATGCCCCTGGCCGTGTACCCGATCCAGATGGTGGTCAAGCATGCGCTGAACTTCCTGCATGTGCTGCCGGTCTTCGTGGTGGTGGCGCTGGTGTTCGACGTGCCGGTCAATGCCAACACCTGGCTGGTGCTGCCGTGCCTGGTGGTCACGCTGGCGAACCTGCTCTGGATCACCACGCTCATGAGCATGCTGGGCGCGCGTTTTCGCGACCTCGAATACCTGTTGGTCGCCGGCATGCCGATCCTCATGTTTTTGAGCCCTGTGTTCTACCGGCCCAGCTACCTGCCCATCACCGGCCAACTGGTCTGGCTCAACCCGTTCAGCCACTTCATCGAGCTGGTGCGCTATCCCCTGCTGGGCACGGTGCCACCGGGCTTCGTGGTGGCCACCAACCTGGCGCTGCTGGCAACGGGCGGGGCGGTGACTTTCGCGCTGTTCCAGCGCAAGCGCAGCCGCATCGCGTACTGGGTCTAGCCATGACCATGCTTCAGTTCGATCGTGTGACGGTGCAGTACCCGCTGTACAGCAGCAAGAGCAAGTCGCTGCGCAGCCAGCTGCTGCGCATTTCGACAGGCGGGCGCATCGAGCAGGAGGCGGCGGGCGTGCGCGTGGTCACGGCCCTGCATGACGTCTCGTTCACGCTGCGCGATGGCGACCGCGTCGGCCTGCTCGGCCACAATGGCGCCGGCAAGAGCACCTTGCTGCGGACCATGGCCGGCGTCTACCAGCCCCTGACCGGCACGGTGCAGCGGCGAGGCCGTGTCGCCACCGTGCTGGAGCTGGGCGCCGGCATGGACCCTGACCTCACCGGCTACGAGAACATCCAGCGCATGTGCCGCATGCTGGGCCGCAGCGCCGACGAGGCGGAGCGCGCGGTGCCCGACATCGAAAGCTTCTCGCAGCTCGGCGGCTTCCTCGACCTGCCGGTGCGCACCTATTCCTCGGGCATGACGACGCGCCTCATGTTCTCGGTGGCCACTTCGGCGGCGCCCGACATTCTGCTGCTCGACGAGGTCTTTAGCGCCGGCGACGCGGAGTTTCAGGCGCAGGCCCGCCAGCGCATGGCGTCGCTGATTTCGGACGTGGGCATCTTCGTGTTCGCCTCGCACGACCACGACCTGCTCAAGCAGTACTGCAGCCGCTTCCTGCGCCTGGCGCACGGCAGCATCGCCGAGATTGGCATCAACGACTTCTAGCCCTGCGGAAATCTCATGACGCGCCTCATCATCGATCTTGACGAAACCATCACGCTGCATGCCCGCGACGGCTATGCCGATGCGGTGCCGAATGCGGCCGTGGTGGCCAGGCTGCGCGAGTACAAGGCGCAGGGCTTCGAGATCGCCATCCACACCAGCCGCAACATGCGCACGCACGGCGGCAATGTCGGCCTCATCAACGTCCACACGCTGCCGGTGATCCTCGACTGGCTTCGCCGCCACGAGGTGCCGTTCGACGAGGTGTACGTCGGAAAGCCGTGGTGCGGCGTGGACGGCTTCTATGTGGACGACCGCGCGGTCCGGCCATCGGAGTTCGTGCGCCTCTCGTTCGATGAAATCCATGCGCTGCTGCGCTCGGAAAAGACGGGGGCGTGATGCTGCTCATCATCTCGGGCCAATATGTCGAAAGCGAGCTTTCCGCCGAGTTCGGACGCATTCCGCCGGCGTTTCTGCCGCTCGGCAATCAGCGCCTCTACGCGCACCAGGTAGGGCAACTCTCGCGCCACTACCCCGAGACGGCGCTCACGCTGCCCAGTGACTTCGAGCTCGACCGGCCCGACGCCGACATGCTCGCATCGCTCGACGTGAGGGTTTGCCGCACGACCACTGGCAGCCCGCTGGGCGCGGCCGTTCGCGAGGCATTGGGCCATGTGGTGCTCGACGGCCGCATCGACATCCTGTATGGCGACACGCTGGTCTATGAAGACGAGCTGGGCGGCACCGACTGGATCGCGGTGGGCGACTCCGACGAACACTATCCCTGGCACTACGAAGGCGCGGACCGGCCTGCGTCCGGGCCCGTGGAGGCCGTGGCGCAGGGCAGGGATGGCATGGGAGGTGAAGCCTGGGCCGGCATGTTCTCCTTCTCGAGCGCGCTGGAATTTCTGGGTGTGCTGGAGCAGTGCGACGACTTCATCGCGGCCGTCACCCGCTATGGCGAAGTCTGCCATCCGCTCGAGCGCCGTTCGCTCAAGCGCTGGCTCGACTTCGGCCATGTGCACACCTACTTTCACTCGCGGCTGGCGGTCACCACCCAGCGACATTTCAACCACCTGCGCATCGAGGACGGCGTGGTCGCCAAGTCGAGCGACGACCGGCGGAAGATGCAGGCCGAGGCAAGCTGGTTCGCCGCGGCTCCGGTGGCGGTCCGGCCCTACCTGCCGAACTTCATCAGCGCCGAGCTTCCCGAGCTTCCCGGGTCTTCCGGGTCTTCCGGGTCTTCCGCGCCTCCCGGGCACGGCGCGGTGGCGGGCTATGCCATCGAGTACCTGCCACTGGTGCCGCTGAATGAACTCTTCGTGTTCGGACGGTTGCCGGGAAAAGTCTGGCGCAGGATCTTTCGCGCCTGCGATCGGTTCCTCTGCGCCGCGCGCGGCGTGCCCGTGCCAGCGCCGATTGCGCGGGCCACCGACGGCGCCATGGCCGAACGCCTCTACCGCAGCAAGACGGCGGAGCGGCTGACACTCTTTGCCCGCCAGACCGGTGTCGACCTCGACGCGCCGTGGCGACTGGGCGGGCGGGCGCTGCCCTCGCTGCGGCGCATGGCCGAAGACGCCGCCGACCTCGCGATGGCGCACGCGCCGGCAGCCTCGTTCGTTCACGGTGATTTCTGCTTCAGCAACATCCTGTTCGATTTTCGTTCGGACCGCGTGAAGCTGATCGACCCGCGCGGCCTCGACGCCGACGGCCGCATCACACCGTTCGGCGACTTCCGCTACGACGTCGCCAAGCTCGCGCATTCGGTGCTGGGGCTGTACGACGTGATCGTGGCCGGCCGCTACACGCTCAAGGGGAGCGGGCACGACATCGACTTCGAGGTCTGGCATGCCAACCCGGCGGACATCGGTGCGGTGTTCCGTGGCATGGCCTTCGCCGGGCGGTCGGCCGAGGCCTGGGACGCGCAGCCCATCATGGTGCTGCTGTTCCTTTCGATGCTGCCGCTGCACGTCGACAACCCACCGCGACAACGCGCGCTGATGGCCAACGCCTTGCGCCTGTACCAGGAGACGTGCCCATGATCGTCATTCCCATGGCCGGCAACAGCCGCCGCTTCCGCGAGGCCGGCTATGACCGGCCCAAGTACGAATTGCCGCTGCATGGCGAATCGCTGTTCGCCCGTTCGCTGCGTTCGTTCGAGGCCTATTTCGAAACCGAGCGCTTTGTCATCGTCTGCCGACGCGACCTCGGTGCCGATGCCTTCGTGCGCCGCGAATGCGCGCGGCTCGGCATCGCCCGGGCCGAGATCGTCGAAGTGGAAGGGGCCACGCGCGGCCAGGGCGAGACGGTGCTGATGGGGCTGGAGCGTTGCAATTTCCTGCCGGCCGAGGCGGTCGTCGTCTTCAACATCGACACCATCCGGCTCGGCTGGCGCTTTCCCGAGGCCTGCCAGTTCGTCGACGGCTACCTGGAGGTGTTCCGCGGCGAAGGCACGCAGTGGTCGTTCGTCGAGCCGGCGGCCGCGTACTCGCGCCGGGTCTGTCGCACCACCGAGAAGGAGCGCATCTCCGACCTCTGCTCGACCGGGCTCTACTACTTTGCACGCGCCGCCGATCTGGTAGCCGCCTGCCGTGCGGCACTGTCCGAAGCCGAGGCCTACCAGGCCCGGTGGACCGAGGTGTACGTGGCGCCACTCTTCAACCCGCTCATCGCGGCGGGCAAGACCATCACCTACGAGGTGGTGGACATCGCTGAGGTCGGTTTCTCGGGCACGCCGGCCGAGTACGAGGCAATGCTCGCCCGCCCCGCATGAAGACGTCCGACATCACCATCGTTTTTCAGGGCGCCTTCAAGCCCTATGCCCCGATGGGCAGCCTCTCGTTCGCCGAGATCCTCAAGCGCACCCGCAAGGCGCTGCCCGGGGCGCGCGTCATGGTGTCGACCTGGGAAGGCGCCGACGTTCCGGCCGTGTTCGGCATCGACCAGCTGGTGCAGTCGAAGGACCCGGGCGCGCTGGCGCCGCTGAAGCTCACCGACGCCAAGGCCAACAACATCAACCGGCAGATCGTGTGCACCCGTGCCGGGCTCGCCGCTGTGGCCACCCCGTACGCGCTGAAGCTGCGCACCGACAGCTTCCTGGAGCACGCCGGCTTCATCGACTTCTACCTGGCCCAGCTGCGCCGCGACCAGCGGGCCCGGCGCATCGTTGCCAACGCATTCTTCACGCTCGACACCGCCGTGTTCGAACGTTTTCCGTACCACGTGAGCGACTGGACCCAGTTCGGTCAGACGGAGGTGTTGCGCACCTATTGGGACGTGCCCCTGATGGCGCCCGCCGCAGGCCGCTTCTACGAAAACCGGCCGCATCCGCCGGGCTCCAACGTGTTTGAAAAACGCTTTCGCGCGGAATTCGCCGTCGAGCAATACATCTGCATGCACTACGCGGCGCGGCTGGGCTACCCGCTGCCGCGCTGCCTGAACGACAGCTCCGAAGCGGTGCTCGCGGGCTACCGGCGCTTTCTGGCCGAGGAGACGCTGGTGCTCGATCCGTGGCAGCTCGGCGTCGTTTTTCCGAAGTACGGCTGGGTCAACGACTCGGTGTTGCAGGGCATCAACAACGTCATGCACCTGGACTGGCTGGCGCTGGCGGAACAGCCGCCCTTCGACGACAGCGAGCCCGAAGTGTTCGCGGCCCTTGCGGCGCGGCGCCGCCGGCTGAAGAAGGTGACGGCCTGGCTGTTCGACCTGAGCGCGCCGCTGCA
>JAQGNA010000031.1 GCA_028292075.1 Rhodoferax sp.
CTGGCTGTTTTTCCACGAAGACCTCGACGCCACGCTGCTGCCCGAATTGCGCAGCATCTTTCCCGAGTTCGACTACGTGCGCTGGCATGCCACCGCATTGGACGTACTGCCGCGCGGCATCCACAAGATGACGGGCTGCGACTGGGTGCTGGCCGACGCGGGCATCGACGTGGCCCATGCCTATGCCTTCGGCGACGGCCTGAACGACCTGGAAATGCTGCAGGGCGTGGGCACCGGCATCGCCATGGGCAATAGCCATCCGCAACTGCTGGCCGTGGCCGACCGGGTGGCCGGCGCGGTGCACGAAGATGGCCTGGCCCGCATGGTGGCCCAACTGCAGCGCGAGTTCGCCGTCTGAAGCGGCTGCGACCCTAAAAAAACGGGGCCTTGGCCGGCACGGCGGTGCCGCTTGAAAGCTAGAATTGGCCCGGTCAGGAGAGCGTCTGCCGCATGCACCCAGTGCAAGCCGTGCAGGCCGCCGAAGGCGCAAACCGCAAGGGTTAACGCTCAGGTACCAGGGACTGACAAGCGCCGGTGCGTTCCCAAGGCCGGCGTTCCCCACTGGAGAGAAGTCCGTCCGTGCCTGGATGCCCAGGCCGGACAGGCTCACCGAAGGAGCAACCCCACATCGCTGGGCGAATCTCTCAGGTAAAGCGGACAGCGGGGGCAGAGCATGTGAAGTCTTCCACCGTGAAGTCTCCACAGGCGTCTTCACACGCCATGGCAGCGCGCGGGTCCCCGGGCATGCCGCACGTGCCTCACCCTGGAGAGATTTGCCATGTCCACCACCGCCGACCTGCTCAAGACCCCGCTGCACGCGCTGCACCTCGAACTCGGTGCCCGCATGGTTCCGTTTGCCGGCTACAGCATGCCGGTGCAATACCCCGCCGGCCTGATGGCCGAGCATCTGCACACCCGCAGCGCCGCGGGGCTGTTCGACGTCTCCCACATGGGGCAGCTGCGGCTCGAAGGCGGCGACGCCGCAGCCGCGTTCGAGACGCTCATGCCGGTGGACGTGGTCGACCTGCCCGTGGGCAAGCAGCGCTACGGCCTGCTGCTCGACGAGCAAGGCGGCATCCTCGACGACCTGATGTTCGTCAACCGTGGCGCCGACCTCTTCGTCATCGTGAACGGCGCCTGCAAGGTGGCGGACATCGACCACATCGAAACCCGCATCGGCACGCGCTGCGAGGTGATCCCCATGCCCGAGATGGCGCTGCTCGCGCTGCAGGGCCCGCAGGCCGTGGCCGCCCTCGCCCGCCTGGCGCCGGGTGTGGCCCGGCTGGTGTTCATGACCGGCGGCGTCTTCCAGGTGGGCGATGCCGACTGCTTCGTCACCCGCAGCGGCTACACCGGCGAAGACGGCTTCGAGATCTCGGTGCCGGCCAACCAGGCCGAGGCGCTGGCCCGCCTGCTGCTGGCCCAGCCCGAGGTCAAGCCCGTGGGCCTGGGCGCTCGCAATTCGCTGCGCCTGGAGGCGGGGTTGTGCCTTCACGGCAACGACATCGACACCACCACCACGCCGGTGGAGGCCGGCCTGAACTGGGCCATGCAGAAGGTGCGCCGTACCGGTGGCGCACGGGCCGGGGGCTTCCCGGGCGCGGAAAAAATATTGGCGCAGCTGGCTGGCGCACCGGGCAGCGTGGCGCGCAAGCGCGTCGGCCTGGTGGCGCTGGAACGCATTCCGGTGCGCGACCACACCGAACTTCAAGACCTGGCCGGCCAGCGCATCGGCGAAGTCACCAGCGGCCTGCTCGGCCCCAGCATCGACAGGCCGGTGGCCATGGGCTATGTGACGCCGGAGCATGCCGTGCTGGGCACCCGGGTCAACGCGATGGTGCGCGGCAAGCCGGTGCCGATGGAAGTGAGCGCCATGCCGTTCGTGCCGAATCGCTATTTCCGCGGCTGAGCCCCGGCGCCCCCTGCGGCTTCCTGCAAAATCACACTGAACCTTCCTTACTTTTCTGGAGAACTCCATGCCGATCCAATACACCGAAGACCACGAATGGCTCAACGTCGAGGGCGGCGTTGCCACCGTCGGCATCACCACGCATGCGCAGGACGCTCTGGGTGACGTCGTCTTCGTGGACCTGCCCGAGGTGGGCACCACTCTGGCGCAAAAGGACGTGGCCGGCGTGGTCGAGTCGGTCAAGGCTGCCGCCGACGTCTACATGCCGGTCTCTGGCGAGATCACCGAAGTGAACGAAGCCCTGCGCGCCGACCCGGCCCTGGCCAACAGCGACCCGATGGGCGCCGGCTGGTTCTTCAAGGTGAAGCTGTCCGACGCCTCGCAACTGACCGCCCTGCTGGACGAAACCGCCTACGGCAAGTTCGCCGAATCCGCCGAGTAAGCGACGTCTGCCACGCCGTCGTTCGCAAATCGCAAATCGCATATCGCGGATCGCGGATCGCGGATCGCCGTGCACTGGTGAGCGAATGAACCGTGGCCGGGCCTGGCGCGGCGCATGCGTCGGCCCGCCCCACCGGCTTGTTCGCCCGCCTTCCCTTTTCCCTTTTCCCTTTCCCCCTTCCCGTTCCCCCCGGAGACCCGCCATGTTGATGCCCGCTGCCAAGCCGTTGGACGCTCTCGAGAACACCGCTGAATTCATTGCCCGCCACATCGGCATCGGCGAAGCCGACGAAGCGCTGATGCTGGCCGCGGTAGGCTCGTCGTCGCGGCGCGAACTGGTCGATGGCATCGTGCCGCGCAGCATTGCGCGCCAGACCGCCATGCAACTGCCGCCGCCCGTCACCGAGGCCGCCGCACTGGCCGAGTTGCGCGCCATCGCGGCGAAGAACGTGGTGTGCAAAAGCTTCATCGGGCAGGGGTACTACGGCACCCATACGCCGGGCGTGATCCAGCGCAACATCCTTGAAAACCCCGCCTGGTACACCGCCTACACGCCCTACCAGGCCGAAATCTCCCAGGGCCGCCTGGAGGCGCTGGTGAACTTCCAGACCATGGTCTGCGACCTCACCGGCATGCCCATCGCCAACGCCTCCATGCTGGACGAGGCCACCGCCGCGGCCGAAGCCATGACGCTGGCCAAGCGCAGCGTGAAGAGCAAGAGCAATGTCTTCATCGTGGCCGGCGACTGCCATCCACAGACCATCGAGGTGATCCGCACGCGGGCGCGCCCGCTCGGCATCGAGGTGAAGGTCAGCAGTGTGTCGGCGACCCTGCCCTTGCTCATGGCCAGTGGCGACTTCTTCGGCGTGCTGGCGCAATACCCGGCCACCACCGGCATGGTGCACGACCTGCGCCCGCTGGTCGGCCATGCGCACATCAACAACGCAGCCTTCTGCGTGGCCGCCGATCTGCTGGCGCTCACCCTGCTGGCCCCGCCGGGCGAATGGGACGCCGACATCGTGCTCGGCAGCACCCAGCGCTTTGGCGTGGCCATGGGCAACGGCGGCCCGCATGCCGCCTACCTGGCCTGCCGCGACGAGTTCAAGCGCTCGCTGCCGGGCCGGCTGGTGGGCGTGAGCGTGGACGCCCATGGCGCACCCACCTACCGCCTGGCGCTGCAGACCCGCGAACAGCACATTCGCCGGGAGAAAGCCACCTCGAACATCTGCACCGCGCAGGTGCTGCCGGCGGTGCTCGCCAGCATGTACGCGGTGTACCACGGCCCGCAGGGCCTCAAGCGCATCGCCGAACGGGTGGC
>JAQGNA010000095.1 GCA_028292075.1 Rhodoferax sp.
GGACTTTCAATTCCATGTGCAGATCGCCGCGGCCACAGGCAACGAGTACTTCGAGGAGGTGCTTCAGAGCCTCGGCAACGCGACCATTGCGCGACCTGCCGGCGGGCAGGCGCTGGCCAAGGAAGCCATGGCCGGCCCAGACGGGGGCAAGGCGCAAGCCGCCGCGGGCGCACGCTTCGGCGAAGCCCAGCCGGTGCTGGAAAGCGGCAAGGCTGTCACGCAACGGGAACATGAAGCCATTTTCGAGGCGATCCGCCGAGGTGATCCGGCATCGGCCCGTGCGGCCATGTTCATGCACCTGAGCAACAGCCGCGAACGCATGCGCGACGGGTTCGGAGCAGAAGCAGCGCCGCCAGGTACGCGCCAGGCCTAGGGTTTTTACCAGGATGAAGGGAAGTGTTCTTTGGATAGGATCGCCGTCACTCGTCTGACGACTGACGTTAGACCGATCAACCACCAGGAATGACGCCATGACCAAGTCGACGACGATTGCACTGCTCCTCGCTGCAGCCTTTTCAACCCAGGCCTCTGCCCAATCGACCCTCATGTTGTGGGGCATTGCCGACGCCTGGGTCGGACGCACCGACCACAAGGTGGGCACCACGCCGCCTGGCACCGCGGCCACCGTCGAAAGCGGCGGCGCACAGGCCAGCCGCTGGGGCATGCGAGGCACCGAAGACCTCGGTGGCGGGCTCAAGGCATTTTTCGTGCTCGAGCAAGGCATCAGCCTCGACACGGGCAGCGTGACGCGCGTGTCGCAGTCGGAACAGGGCTTCAACCGGGGCTCGTACGTGGGCCTGACCGGTGGCTTCGGCGAACTCCGCCTGGGCCGCATGCTGACCGCCTTCGATGCGCTGCGCGGCTCCACCAACCAGCTGTACGACTCTTCCGGCTTCGCGTCGACCGGCCAGGTATGGGGCGCCGGCACCACCGCGGCGAACGGCCTGGGTGCCACCACGGGCAGCGACTACCTCGCCCGCGGCAACAACACGGTCTACTACGCCACGCCCAATACGAGCGCCTTCACCGGCTCGGTGAGCTTCAGCGCCGACGAAAAAGCCGGCACCGCCACCGAAAACCCACGCCTGCTCACGGGACACGTGAAGTACACCGCCGGCCCGCTGCGCATCGGCTACGGCTACCAGGCCGAGCGTTACCCGACGGGCAAGAACAAGTTCCACATCGTCGCCGGCAACTACGACTTCGGCCCGGTGAACATGGTCGCCGCCGTGCAGCGCCAGACCGACGAACGCGTGCCGGGCCATCAGAAATCAAGGGAGTGGGAAGTAGGATTTGACGCGCCGTTCGGCGCCTACACCGTGGCGATCGGCTTTGCGAGCGCCAGGACGGAAGACGCCGCCGGCCGCAAAGTGGTCGACGCGCACGGCCTCAGCCTGATGGGCACGTACGACCTGTCGAAGCGCACCCGCCTCTACACCGCTTACCGCCAGCTGGAGGCCAAGCGGGCCGATGGCAGCACTTCGCTGGACGCCACGCGCTACGGCGTGGGCGTGACGCATAAGTTTTGAGCGGGAGCTGGTTCGCGCTTGATCGTCGGGGTGCTGGCCCGAAGCGTGGGCCGAGTCCTGCGCCGCATGGCCCGCCCTGCAGGGATGCAGGTCCCGGTTTGCAGGATCATTCCGGGAGCGACACCGCAGCGCTGAGGCCACTGGCGACGGCCCTGGCCCTGAGGTTCTTCGCCACCTCGGGTGCCGTCGCCACCAGCCGGAGGTAAGGCACCGAAGCCGCGGTCGGGTTGTTTTCCATCAGGTACGACAGGGTGACCAGCACCAACGCCGGCGGAAAACCGGGCTGGCGGGCCAGCAACATTTCCGCGTGTTCCCGCGTTTTGACAGGCAGCCGGGCGCCGAGATAACTTTGGGCCAGCAACAGTCGCCCATCTGCGGCCGCCGGCGTCAGCTGCAGGCCTTTTTCAAGGGCCTCGATTGCGCGCCCCAGGTTGCGGCTCTGAAGTTGCGCCTCGCCCAGGTTGATCCAGGGGTTGGACACGGTCGGGTCGAGCCTCACCGCGGTCTCCAGTGCCTCCACCGCTTCGGGCAGGCGGCCCAGTTTGATCAGGGCGTAACCTTTTGAAGACCACGCCAAAGCATCTGTCGGATTGGCCTCCACCGCCTTGTTGACGTAGACCAAGGCACCCGCCAAATCGTTACGGGCGCCGAGCGCCTTGGCCATGGCCAGATTGAGGCCGCGGGACGGAAGGGCATCGGCTTCCGCCGCGCGCAACTGCTTCTGCGCTTCGTCGGGGCTGCCAAGCGCCAACAGGCACTCGGCCCAGGTGACCCGGTCGTCCGAGGTCAAGGCGTTCATTTCGTCAATTTGGGCAAAAGCCGCAGCCCCCTCTCGGAATTTGCGGGTGGCGAACAGCGTCCTGCCCAACGCACGCCAAGCGGGCGCCAGAACCGGGCTCAGCTTGACGGCGGCCCTTGCGTCCTGCTCGGCCAGTTCATACCGCTTCAGATCCAGCCGGACCCCGGCGCGGTTCGACAGCACGCCGGCGTCGCCCGGCGCGGCCTCATGGGCTTTGCTGAACGCATCCTCCGCGTCCGCCAGCCGGGCAGTGCGGGTGAGCACCGCGCCCAGGGCGTTCCATGCCATTCCTGATTTCGGCGCGATGGCGATGGCCGCCCTGAGGGCCTGCTCGGCCGGGCCATAGCGTTTCGCCAGGAACTCGCTCCAGCCGATGGCCGCCTGGGCGGCACTCTCCGGCGTGTCACCTGCGGCCAACGGGGCCGCAGGCCCGGTTGGCCCGGCCACGCCGCCGGCTTTCAGTTCGGCAAGCCGGCGCTGGATGGCGGTATCGGCCACGCCCAGGCGAAGGGCGCTGGCGAGCGCGCGCGACGCCTCCTGCGGATGGCCGGAGGCGTCTTCCAGGCGACCGAGCTCGGTCCAGAGCCCACTGGCGGAAGGCATCCGCCGGACCGCCTCGCGTTGCTGCGCGACGGCGTCTGCCAGCTTGCCTTGCCGTTCCAGCCACTGCGCACGCAGGCGGGCGGTAGCGTCGAGGAACGGTGCTGCCGATTCTGCAGTGGCCAGAGCCCGCTCGGCCTCCGCCGTGCGGCCCTGCGCGTGCAGCCCCTGGGCCAGACTGAGCCAGGCTCTCGCGAGATGCCCGTCAAGCGCGACCGACCGCCGCAGCGTGGCCTCGGCCTCGGCGTTCCTGCCCAGCGCTGACTGGGCAGCGCCGACAAACCACAGCGGCAAGGCTGCGGCCGGTTGCGCCAGGCTCCAGGCCAGGCCGTGCGCTTCCAGCTCGCCCCAGCGGCCGGCCGCATTCAGCGCCTCGGCGTCACCGACCCATTGCACCGCCTTCGGCAGAGGCAGCGGCGGCGGCGTGCGCGGCTGCGATGGGCCGGACGGCGCGGCTGCGAGAAGGTCGCCAATGCCATCGGAGGACACCACGCGGTTCACCGTCTGCCCGGTGCCGAGGATGGCTGTGGTCAGCCCCACGAGCCGACCTTCGGCGTCGAACAACCCCCCGCCGCTGGAGCCCGGCGATTGAGGCGCGGTGGCCACGACCATCGGGTAACCCTTTTCCTGCGGCTTCTGAACCATGGCCACCAGGCCGGCACTCACGGCAAGCCCGAAGCCCAGCGGATTGCCGATGGCGAACACCGGTTCGCCAACCCGCAAGCCATCGGCGGCCCGGATGCGCACAGGCCTGGCCTTCAGGCCAGGCACCCGCAGCAGGCACAGGTCATACGCCGGGATCTGGCGCGTCCATTCGGCGGCGAAATCGCCTTCGGCCGCCGTGACCTTCAGGCCGGCCGCCTCCTGCACCACATGGCAGTTGGTGGCGACCAGTCCGTCGGCCACGACGACACCGCTGCCTTGCACTTCGGGCAACCCCGCCGCATCGGTGCCGTTCACCGTCACCACCGAGCTCGCCACCCGGGCAAAAACCTGCTTCGCATCGCCCTGGGCCTCGGCCGGAGCCTCGACCGCGCCGGTCAGTGGCGGGACCATCATTGCAACGGCACACAGCGCCGCCTTGGCTTGTGTCGAGAGCTTCATGGTGTGACGCCCTCATGGCCTTCGTAGGCCAGCATCTCGCTGCGGTAGACCGCTTCGGCGGCCTTCGCGTCGAGCAGTGCCAGCCGTTGGTACGCGGCTGTGGCGTCCTTGCGCTGCCCGAGGTAGTGGTGCGCCCGAATGAGAGCGCCCCAGACCTCCGGCTGCTGCGGGCTGAGTTGCAGCGAGCGCTCGAGTGCCGCCACGGCCTCCGGCATTCTCCGCAGCCCGCCCAGAACGTAGCCATGCTGGCGCCAGTAAGCCGGGTTGTCCGGCACCCGCTGCGTCAGGGCGGTGGAGATGGCCAGGGCCTCTGGGGCCCGGTTGCCATCCTTGAGAATGACCAGCAGCAGGTACCGCCAGGCGTCCTTGTCGGGATTGAGCCGGACGGCGGACTCCGCCGCCGCAATCGCGTCCGGAAAGCGCTTCAACGTCCAAAGCGCCGAAGCCAGCCCGCTCCAGACCCAATCTTCACCCGCGGGTTTGCCGGCGATGGACTTCTCGAAGGCCGCCACCGCCGCCGAGGCATCGCCGGTTTTCATGAAGACCCGGCCCCGCCAGTACCAGGCCTCGGCGCCGTCGCGGGCCGACGCAGGCAAGCGTTGCAACACCGCATCGGCCCGCTCCGGCTGCCCCATGTCGAGGTAGGCCTGCGCCAACCCGATCCGTGGCCAGGCCTCAAGGGGAAGGAGGCCGCTCAGCCGCGACCAGATGGCCAATGCGGTAGCGGTGTCGCCCTTGGCCAGCGCGAGGTCGGCCAGGCCGTGGTAGGCCCCGACCAACCAGGGGTCGCGGTCGATGGCCGTCCGGAAAGAAGCCTCGGCATCGCGCACGGCGCCAGTGACGCGTTGGGCCCGCGCCAGCAGAAGGTGCGTGCGGCCATCGGCCGGATGGCTGGCCACCAGCATTCTGGCGTGCGCCAGCACCGCCGCATGCTGCCGCTGTGCCCAAAGCGCCTCGCCATAGCCGAGCCCGACCTGCAGGTTGCCGGGGCTGACGCGGGCCCACTCCTTCCAGGCGCTGAGTTCGCCCGCGGCATCCTTCATGCCTGCGGCGGCGGCAACCGCGAAGCGCCAGGCATCCGGGTCGTCCGGCGTGGCATGCCGCCAATCGGCCACCGCGGCGGCAAGAGCCTGCCATTGCTCGGCCTTCTGCATTGCGGCAGCCTCGTCCACGCGGCGCAGTTGGGCGGCCGCCGCTGCCGAACGCGATTCGACTTCCGTCAGCGCCACCACCGCCGCTGCGAAGTTCACGTTCTGCCCGTCGCGGCGACGGTAGTCGAGCACCCCGACCAGCCGCCCTTCGTCGTCGACCAGCGCACCGCCTTCGGAGCCTGGCGAGACAGAGGCAGTGAACTGGATCAGGCTGCCCGCGGGACCAGTGCGGACGCCGGCGACCAGGCCCTCGGAAATGCCGATGCCCAGCCCCAGCGCGTTCGACACCGCGAAGACCTTGCTCCCCGGCACCGGCAGATCTGGCGCCTGCGGCAGCGGTGTCCCCATCGGCGCCTCGACATCGACAAAGCACAAATTGCGCGCCCGGTCTCTTGCCACCACCTGGGCCCCGTATGGCCCCGAAGCCGTGACCAGGCGAACCAATGCCGCCTCGTCCAGCGCCTCGCAGGCGATCACGAATCGCTGGGGCCCGATCTGGGTCGCGCTGGATGTGCGGAAGACCTTGCCAGCACCGTCCACGGCCTCCAGCGGCAGCACCGAGGCAGCGACCTTGGCATACACCGCCTGCGGCGAGAGCGCGGCGCAAAAGCCGTGGTAAAAAAACAGCAGCGCGGGCAAGACGGTCAGGTGGGAGCGGCAAGTCAGTCGGTGCAATGTCATGGAAACCTTTGGTGGGGAGGGATCTGCCCGCCGATGGACCGTTGCAACGGCAAGGGCAACGGCACGGCAACGGTGCGGCAGCGGCGTTTCGTCAACACTTCCGCGCTCGGAAAACAAAGGCACGAAGCTATCACGCCGTGTGCCCCGGCGGCGATGTGAAAAGGACCGGCACCATGATTCCGACCGTGATCAGGCCATGCCACGCCAGCCCACCGCCGCTTGCCACGTGCGACGCGCCACTCGCCACTCGCCACTCGCCGGCATCAAACAGTCAAGCTGCTCTCGCGGAACAACCCCACCAGCACCCCGCGCAACCACTGGTTCCCCGGATCGCGCTCGAACCGCTTGCTCCAATGCAGGGACACGCTGAAGTCGCGCAGCGGCAGGGGTGGCTCGACGATGGCATAGCCGCCCTGCTCGGCAAAGATGAGGGCGATGTTGCGGGGCATGACCACCGCGAGGTCGCTCGACTTCACGATGGCGGGCAATACCATGAAGTGCTCGGTGGTCAGGCGGAGCCGGTCTTCGAGCTGCAGCATTTGCAGGATGCGCAGCGTGTCGGAATGGCTGCGCACGGCCACGAATTCGAGCCTGGCCAGCGACGCCAGCAAGGCGGCGGGCGCCAGTTTTCGGCGCCGCTGGGCCAGCGCGAACGGATGGCGGTCGCGCAGCAGCACGATGTAGCGGTCGTTCAACAGGTGTTGACGCTGGGTGTCCTTCACCGTGGGCAGGAAGCCGAAGGCAAAGTCGATGCGGCCGCTGTCCAGCGCTTCGGCGATGGCGGGCGCGGGCAGCGGCGTGGTCTCGATGCGCACGCCCGGTGCCGCCGTCCGCAGCGCCTCCATGATGGCCGGTAAAAAGCGGGCCTCGCCGATGTCGCTCATGTGGATGCGAAACCGCTTGCGCGAGGCGGCCGGGTCGAACTCGGCGGACTCGTTCAGCGCGAGCTCGATGGTGGCCAGCGCGCTGCGCACGGCGTCGGCCATTCGGGGCGCCTTGAGCGTGGGTTGCACGCCACCGCCGGCGCGCACGAAGCGTGGATCGTGCAGCAGGCCGCGCAGCCGCGTCAGGCCCTGGCTGGCCGCGGGCTGCGTCAGGTCGAGCTGCTCGGCGGCGCGGCTCACGCTCTGGCAGCGGTACACCGCGTCAAACAGGCGCAGCAGGTTGAGGTCGACGTCCTTGAGATGCATTGGATGAATACCAGATAGTCACTTCATTTTATTGATGGATAAGCCCAGGGGGCCGAAGATCGCGGTCTGCCAAAGGAGACTCCGCTTGACCACGCCATCGCTTGCTTCCACCATTTCCGTTCCTGTTCCCATTCCCGCGCACAACCCCGCGCCGCCCATGTCTTCGCCTGGTGACGACGGCCGCGTCACGGTGCGCCAGGCCGTGCTCGACCTGCTGCGCGCCTTCGGCATGACGACCATGTTCGGCAACCCCGGTTCGACCGAGCTGGCGCTGTTCCTCGACTTTCCGGAAGACTTTCGCTACGTGCTCGGCCTGCAGGAGTCGGTGGTGGTGGGCATGGCCGATGGCTATGCGCAGGCCACGCGCAACGCAAGCTTCGTCAACCTGCACTCGGCGGCCGGCGTCGGCCATGCCATGGGCAACATCTTCACCGCGCACAAGAACCGCACGCCGATGGTCATCACCGCGGGCCAGCAGGCGCGCTCGATCCTGCCGTTCGACCCTTTCCTGTTCTCGGCCCAGGCGACCGAGCTGCCGAAGCCGTATGTCAAGTGGAGCTGCGAGCCGGCCCGCGCCGAAGACGTGCCGCTGGCCATCGCCCGCGCCTACTACATCGCCATGCAGGAGCCGCGCGGCCCGGTGCTGGTGTCGATCCCCGCGGACGATTGGGAGCACCGCTGCGAACCGGTGCTGCCGCGTGTGGTCAGCACCACCAGCCGGCCCGAGCCTGACGTGCTGGCGCAGATCGGCGACGCGCTCGACGCCAGCCGGCGGCCGGCGTTCGTGATCGGCGCGGCGGTTGACCGGGCCGAGGCCTGGGACGCGGTGGTGGCCCTGGCCGGGCGCCACAACGCGAGCGTGTGGGTGGCGCCGATGTCGGGCCGCTGCGGCTTTCCGGAGGACCACCGCCTGTTCGCCGGTTTCCTGCCGGCCATGCGCGAGAAGATCGTGCAATTGCTTGGTGGGCATGACTTCGTCTTCGCCATTGGCGCGCCCGCGTTCACCTACCACGTCGAAGGCCACGGCC
>JAQGNA010000097.1 GCA_028292075.1 Rhodoferax sp.
GGCGTCTACCACCGGAGGCCTTTGGATCAGTGCCGATGCGGGGAAGGCCTGGCAGGCGCTGTCGCGTGACCTGCCGCCAGTGGCCGTGGTGCGCTTCGTGAACCCGCCAACGCAGGCATAACCCTGGCCATGCAAGCCGCGAGAGCCCCGCGCTTTGCCAGTGGATCAGGCCGGTACCGACGCGGCCGATGGCCGGTCCCAATGCCTGTGCGCACCGATGGCGCGGATGAAGGCCTGGGCCGTGTCGACGGCGCTTTCCGGCGAGCCGATGCCCAGCACCACGCCGGGGTGCGAAGCCATGGCGTCGCCCTCGGCGCGGTCGGCACCGGCTTCGATGCCAAGGCCGCGCAGCAGACGCACGCCGTCGCCCAGTGTGCACACCGGCTTGCCGTGCTTGTAGGCTTCCATCACGTGGTGCACGGCATCGCCCATGCCTGAAAGCGCGGTGGCGCAGTCGGCGCCGCCAGCGACGAGCACCGCGTCGAATAACACCGATGGCGCGTTGGTCATCGTCTGGTCCACCGGCAACTGTCGACCGGTCGCCGTGGCGACCGGGCCTAGCTGCGGCCCGACGATGCGGGTGGTGGCGCCGGCGTCCTTCAGGGCCTGCAGGATCGGGCGCAAGCCAAGCATTTCAACGCCGTCGGCCACCAGCACCGACACGCGCCGCGTGGGGATGCCCTTGATCGGCGGCCGTTGCATGGCCAGCGCCGGCGATTCTTCCAGCGCCAGGTTCATGCGCACGTCGCGAAAGCCAGCCCGGCCGGCCGCGGCCCGCGGGTCGGGTGTGGCGATGCCAAGCGGTGCCGCCACTTTCTTCGCCAGCATGGCGTCCACATGGGCCAGGTTGTCGACCACGCGCTGACGGATGGCGGGCGTTTCGACCCGGGACAACTCGAAGCGGAACGCCGCGACGATGTGCTCCTTCTCGGCCGCGCTCTGGCTGTGCCAGAACAGCGCCGCCTGTGAGAAGTGGTCGTCGAAGGTCTCGCTGCTCTGCCGCGACTTGACGGCCGCCGGTGGCGACGTGGTTTCAGGCTGCGACTGGAAGCCGGTGCTGCCGCCGTCCACGCGGAACTCGATGCCACCGGCGCCGAGCGTGTTCGGCTCGTAGGCCGCGCGGGCCCGGTCGACGGTCTGGCGGTGCTTGCCATCGCGCTGAAAGTTATGAAAGGGGCAGACCCCGCGGTTGATCGGGATCTCGTGGAAGTTCGGGCCGCCCAGGCGCGACATCTGGGAGTCGGTGTAGGCGAACAGACGCCCCTGCAGCAGCGGGTCGTTGCTGAAGTCGATCCCCGGCACCAGGTGGCCGGGGTTGAAGGCAACCTGTTCGGTTTCGCTGAAGTAGTTGTCGGGATTGCGGTTGAGCGTGAGCTTGCCGACGATCTCCACCGGCACCATCTCCTCGGGGATGAGCTTGGTGGGGTCGAGAATGTCGAAGCCGAAGCTGTGTTCCTTGCTCTCCTCGATCACCTGCATGCCAAGCTCCCATTCCGGAAACTGGCCGGCCTCGATCGCGTCCCAGAGATCGCGGCGCAGGAAGTCGGGTTCCTTGCCCGCGAGCTTTTGCGCCTCGTCCCAGGCCAGGGCATGCAGGCCGAGCTTGGGCTTCCAGTGGAACTTGACGAAGTGAGCGTCGCCCCGGGCGTTGATCAGCCGGAAGGTGTGCACGCCGAATCCTTCCATCATGCGCAGGCTGCGCGGCAGGGTCCGGTCGCTCATCGACCACATCAGCATGTGGGTGGTCTCGGGCATCAGCGAGGCAAAGTCCCAGAAGGTGTCGTGCGCGGTCGAGGCCTGCGGCATGCCGTGGTGCGGCTCCGGCTTCATGGCGTGCACGAGGTCGGGGAACTTCAGGGCGTCCTGGATGTAGAACACCGGCATGTTGCTGCCGACCAGGTCGTAGTTGCCTTCCTGGGTGTAGAACTTCACCGCGAAGCCCCGGCCATCGCGCACCGTGTCGGCCGAGCCCTGGGCGCCGGTGGCGTTCGAGAAACGCACGAACACTGGCGTGCGCGCCTCGGGGTTCTGCAAAAATTCCGCCCGGGTGTAGCGCGACAACGAGCGGTACACCTGGAAGGTGCCGTGCGCCGCAGCGCCGCGCGCATAGACCACCCGCTCGGGAATGCGTTCATGGTCGAAATGGCTGAGCTTCTCGCGCAGGATGAAGTCTTCCAGCAGCGTGGGGCCACGCGGCCCGGCGCGCAGCGAATGGTGGTTGTCCGGAACCGGCAGGCCCTGGTTCGTGGTCAGGCCGCTGGCGGGGTCCGCGGACACCGCCGCCATCTGTTTTTCCTTGTCGAGCGCGCCGTCCGTGGTCTTGCCACGGGCGCCGGACCCGGGTCGGCCGGTTTTTGAAAGGGGCATGAAATTCCTTGGAAATAGATGAGGTGGCCCAGGCAGGCACGCCGGCGCCGCAAGGCAAGCAGCGCCGGTCAGCCGTCAGCGGAATGGCTCAGGAGGCGTCGACGCAGCGCTCGATGGCGTTGACCACCATCACAACGGCGGCCATGCCGACGGCGCCCGCCACCATCCAAACGATCCAGTCCATGTCCCACCTCGTTGCGAACGTTGCGAATGAATGCGGTGGCACCTGCCTGTCGTTCTGTCGTTCATCCACCGTTGTCATGCAGGGTTAGGCTGCCTGCAGCGTCAGTGCGTAGCCAGTCCTTGCCTCGGTCTGTGGGACAGCCTTTGTACCAGATGTAGGATTCGGCTGACGCTCAATCACGGAGCCGGC
>JAQGNA010000158.1 GCA_028292075.1 Rhodoferax sp.
GATGGACCGGCCCGCGCCCATGAGGTTGTGCCCGCGGTGCTGCAGCAACGCGTTCATCGGCACCACCAGGAAACCACCCAGTCCCCCCAACAGGATGAGGAACGGCGCCGCCATCCAGACGTTGGTGATGAAGTTCAGCAGGATCACCAGCACGCCCATGGCGATGCCGAGCGGAATCACCTTGGTTGCGGTGTCCAGCTTCATGCGCATCGACGCAACCACCGCGCCCACCGCCGTGCCGATGGCCACCACGCCGACCAGGCTCGAGGCCTGCGTGGTGCTGTAGCCGAGTGCCGCGGCGCTCCAGGCGAGCACGATGTACTTGAGGTTGCCGCTGACGCCCCAGAACAGGGTGGTGGTCGCCAACGAAATCTGGCCCAGCTTGTCGCGCCAAAGGCGGCTGTTGCAGCGCCAGAAATCGGGCAGCAGCGCCAGCGTGTTTTTCGGCATGGCCCGCATTTCGACGCCGGTGTCGGGAATGCGCGTGTTGAACCACGCCGCCAGCGCATACACCGCGATCAGCACCGCGATCGCGGCCTCGGGTGGAGTGTCCACGCCGGTGTCGATCAGGGGCAGGTCGATGGCGAGCAGGTGCTTGGCCACCGCGGTGCTGATGAGTTGGCCGCCGAGCAGCACGCCCAGGCTGATCGAGGCGATGGTCAGGCCTTCGATCCAGCCATTGGCCTTGACCAGCTGCGAGGCCGGCAGCAGTTCGGTGAGGATGCCGTATTTGGCCGGCGAATACGCCGCGGCGCCCAGGCCCACCACCGCATAGGCGATGAGCGGGTGCGAGCCGAACAGCATCATCAGGCAGCCCAGCACCTTCACGCCATTGCTATAGAGCATCACCTTGCCCTTGGGCTGGGCGTCGGCAAAGGCGCCCACGAAAGGCGCGAGGATCACATAGAAGAGCGCGAACATGGGCACCAGCGCCGCTTGCTGCCATTCGGGCGCACCACTGGTTCGCAACAACTGCACGGCACCCACGAACAATGCATTGTCTGCCAGCGAGCTGAAAAACTGCGCCGACATGATGGTGAAAAAACCGCGCTTCATTAAATGCTGTTAGCGGCATCAGTGGGTCTGATGCAGGGTGATTTAAGACATCTCTCTTGGGAGAGCGGGTTATATCATGCGGGCCGGTGACAGAATCCCGGAAAGTCCCCGCAACCCCCAAGGGCCACAGCGTCGAGCTGGCGGCCCGCCTTGCCCTTGGTCCACCATGCCACGTCCCATCCAGGCCACCATCCACACCGACGCCTTGCGCCACAACCTAGCCAGGGCGCGGGCAGCCGCCGCCGACGCGCGGGTGTGGGCGGTCGTCAAGGCCAATGCCTACGGACATGGCATCGAGCGGGTCTTCGACGGCCTGCGAGCGGCTGACGGTTTTGCGCTGCTCGATCTGGCCGAGGCCGAGCGTGTGCGCGCGCTCGGCTGGCGCGGGCCGATCCTGCTGTTGGAAGGCGTGTTCGAGCAGCGCGACCTCGAGCTTTGCTCGCGTCTTGGGCTCTGGCACACGGTGCACTGCGACGAGCAGATTGACATGCTGGCCATCCACAAGACGCAGGCGCCGCACCGTGTCTTCTTGAAGATGAATTCAGGCATGAACCGCCTCGGCTTCACACCCGACCGCTACCGCGCAGCCTGGACCCGCCTCAACGCGCTGCCGCAGGTCGACGAGATTTCGCTCATGACCCACTTTGCCGATTCCGACGGCGAAGGTGGCGTGGCCGCCCAGATGGCCATCTTCAACAGCATGACGCAGGATCTGCCCGGCGAGCGCACCGTGGCCAACAGCGCGGCCACGCTGCGGCACACCCCCGGCGCGCCGCTGCAGTGCCCGGAACTCGCGCCGCAGGTGGCCGGTGACTGGGTGCGCCCCGGCATCGCGGTCTACGGCAGCGCCCCGGACTTTCCGGCCCACACCGTCGCCGATTGGGGACTGCAGCCGGCCATGACCCTGTCGGCAAAGGTGATCGGCATACAGCAGCTCGCTCCCGGCGACCGCGTCGGCTACGGCGGCCAGTTCACGGCCGATCAGCCGCTGCGCATCGGCATCGTGGCCTGCGGCTATGCCGATGGCTACCCACGCGTTTGCCCGACCGGCACGCCGGTGCTGGTCGATGGCGTGCGCACCCGCACCGTGGGCCGCGTCAGCATGGACATGCTGGCCGTCGACCTTTCGCCCGTGCCCGGCGCCGGCTTCGGCAGCGAAGTCACCCTATGGGGGCGCGCCGCGGGCGGCGAGGTGCTGCCCATCGACGAAGTGGCGGTGATGGCGGGCACGGTGGGGTACGAGCTGATGTGCGGCCTCGCGCAGAGGGTGCCGGTGGTGGTGGACTGAGAGGCGCGGCGCGTATGCCAACCAGCGAGGCGGAATTTGTTGCGCGGGGCGGCGTTTATATGAAAAAGTTGTCCGGAACCCGCGGCGCCGCATGCCGCGCGCGGGGAACGCCTGGCGCGCAAACCCATAATTGAAGTCTTTTGCCCATCGCGTCCCGCCGAAGCGATGAGATTGCCGACGTCTCTCCCCGCTCTATGCCAGTCCAACCTCGACGCCCGAGCTATCTTTTCGTTTTGCCGTGGTCCCTTGACAACCTGGGAGGCGTGAACCAAGTGGTCATCGGGCTGGCGCGCGAAATGCGCCGCAGCGGCGCGTACGAACCCATTGTGCTCATCGCCGATTGGGCCGCCGTTCACCCTGTATGGGGAGAGTCGCACGGGCTTAGGACGGTGCGTTGGCGTATCCGGTCTTGTCTGCCTGGCGCCGCGTTGAAAGAGCGGCTGGCCTTTTTGCTCTGGCGCTGGCGGTTTGCCAAAGAGTTCCGGAAGTTCTGCGATGAACACGCCGTTGCAGTCGTCAACCCGCATTACCCCGGGCCCAGCGTCTTCGCGCTGCACGATGCGCTTCGGCGTCCTGGTTTGGCGAGCCAAACGAGTCGGGCAAGGCCGACCAGTCCGGCAAGTCCGGCAACTCCGGCGCTATTGCTCTCTTTCCACGGTGCCGACCTCACCAATCTTGAGGACTCGCCCCCCGCCGTCAAGGCGCTCTGGCAGGCGGTGCTGCCCGGCATTGCCGGCATGGTGGTGTGTTCACAGAGCCTTGGCCGACAGCTGAACACATTCTTTGGCCAGGGTGTGCGCTCGCAGGTTGTCTACAACGGGCTGGAGGCTCGGGCTTTTGCCAACATCGCGGCTCGTGCGCCCGGAACCCCTGGTCGCACGGTCCTCAATGTCGGCAAATTCGAGAAGAAGAAGGGCCAGGATGTGCTCATCCGAGCCTTCGGCAGGTTGGCAGGCGACCACCCGGACCTGCGGCTTTCGCTGGTCGGCGCTGTCGCCGACGCACTGCCGGCCCTGCAGGCGCTGTGTGCCGAACTGAATCTGAACGAACGCGTCGACTTTCATGTGAACGTGCCGCACCCCGAGGTTGGGGCGCATTTTCAGGCGGCGACTGTCTTTGTGTTGCCAAGCCGGTCCGAACCGTTCGGCATCGTCCTTCTCGAGGCCGGTGCGTTCTCCTTGCCGGTGGTCGCCTCGCACGTGGGGGGCGTGCCGGAGATCGTGAGCGATGGCCAAACCGGCCTGCTGGTGCCGCCGGACGATGTGGACCGCCTTGCCCAGGCGATCCGGTCGCTGCTGGACGATCCGTCCAAGTGCCGCGCGCTGGGGCATGGCCTGCATGAACGCGTCGTGACGGAATTCACCTGGGCGACGGCTTGCCGCCGCTATGCCGCCTTGCTGGGCGATTCCACCGGCGACAATGCCCGTGGATGACGGCGGGTGGGTCCTGCTGGCCGTTCCGGCCAGCCAAAACTTTTAAAACATGTCCACTCGCAAGTCGCTTCTCTTCTCGTTCCTCGATCGCTACGCCAGCCTGGGCATCTCCATCGGTTCATCGATGGTCATCGCCCGCCTGCTCACCCCCGCCGAGATCGGCGTGTTCTCCGTGACGATGGTGTTGCTGACGCTGGTGGCGTCGGTGCGCGACCTGGGAGCGGGGCAGTACCTGGTCCAGGAGCGGCAGCTGACGGTGGACCGCATCCGTGCCGTCTGGATGGTCCAGCTCGGCCTTGGCCTGGCGATCGCGCTGCTGGTGCTGGCGGCCAGCTACCCCGTGGCCGTGTTCTACAAGGAACCCCGCATGCGCGACATCATGCTGGTGATCGCCGTGAACTACGCGGTCAATCCGTTCGGTTCGCTCACCTATGCGTGGCTGATGCGCGAGATGCGCTTCGAAAGCCTGGCGTTGATGCGCTTTTTGTCCGCGATCACGGGGGCGGCCGTTTCGCTGTTACTGGCATGGCACCAGTTCGGTCCGATCAGCCTGGCTTTCGGGTCGCTGACGTCGACGGTCGTGAATGCATTGCTGGCGGTCTATTTCCGGCCGAAAGACTTTCCGTGGATGCCCGGCATCAGTGAGATCAAACGCGTGCTTGCGTTCGGATCGAAGCTGTCGGCCAGTTCCATCGTTGCCGTGTTCGCGGGCGGTTCGCCAGAGCTGCTTCTTGGCAAGCTGCAGGACCTGCACGCCGCCGGTTTGTATTCCAGGGCGAACGGCCTGGTGGGCATGTTCAACCGCCTGATCGTCGACGCCGTCAGTACGGTCTGCCTGCCCTGGTTCTCCAAGCAGGCACGCGAGCAAGACGGCTTCGTCGATTCGTTTTTGAAAGCCACCGCCTATGTGTCGGTGCTGGGCTGGTCGTTCTGCGGTTTCATTGTGTGCCTCGCCCATCCGATGATGCGCCTGCTCTACGGTCCGCAATGGGACGAGTCGGTCGACCTGACCCGTCTGCTGGCGCTGGGGACCGCCTTTGCCGCGCCGGCCGCGCTGTGCAATGCCGCCATGCTGTCGTCGGGCGCGTTGACCGGGCTCGCAAGGGTCACGGTGGCCAGCGCTGTGGTCACGGTGGCGCTGGTGGCGGCTGGGGCCACGCACGGCATGATGGCGGTCGGCGCGTGTGCCGCCTTGGCCTCCGGCTTCACTTCGGTCTATGCTTTCAGGGTGACTGCCAGCTACATGAAACTGCCATGGCGTGGCCTGATGCATGTACTGCGGCTAAGCGGCCAGGTCAGTCTGGTGGCGGCCATCGGGCCGTTGATCGCGTTGCTGGTCTACGGCCCCCGCCCCGAATCGATCGTCATGCCGCTGGTGCTGGGCACCGCTCTCAGCTTCATCGGTTTCGTGTCGGCCGTGCTGTTCTTCGAGCATCCGCTGCAGGCAGAACTCAAGACCATGTGGTCGAAGATCTGGCGCTGATCACGCCGCTGGCGGGCGCACCGCCGGGTACAACCCCCGCACCCGCGCATGCAGCCGCGCCAGCCCCAGCAGCGCATCGGTGAACTGCGTCGCCACGCCGGTCATCACCCCGAGCTCCTGCACCACCGTCACCAGCGCATCCAGCTCCACCGGCTTCTGCGCTTCCACGTCCTGCAGCATCGAGGTCTTGAAGGCGCCAAGCTTGCGGGTCACGGCATGGCGGTCTTCGGGCTGCTGGTCGATGGCGATGCCCAGGCGCGCGCCAATCTCCTTGGCCTCCAGCATGACGCTGGACACGAAGCCGCGCACCAGCGGGTCGTCGAGGATCAGGTCGGTGGTGGCGCCGGTCATGGCGCTGATGGGGTTCACCGTCATGTTGCCCCAGAGCTTGAACCAGACGTCCTGCTGGATCTGCGGCGACACCGGCGCCTCGAAGCCGGCCCTTTGCAGCAAGGCAGACAGCGCCTGCACGCGCGGCGTAACCTGCCCTGACGGCTCCCCCAGAATCAGCTTCTGGCCGAAATGGTGGCGCACGAAGCCGGGTCCGTTCAGGGCGCAGCTGGCATGCACGACGCAGCCGATCACCTGCGCCGCCGGAATGGCGGCGGCAATTTCACCGGTGGGATCGACGGCCTGGAGCGCGCGGCCTGCAAAGTCGCCGCCGAAGCCCTGGAGGAACCACCACGGCACGCCATTCATCGCGGTGAGCACCAGCGTGTCCGGGCCGATCAGGGGGCCGATCTGGCGGGCCACGTCGGGCATGGCCGGCGCCTTGACCGCCACGATGACAAGGTCTTGCACCCCCAGCGCCGCAGGCGTCTCGCTGGCGGTCACCGGCACGGCGCTCAACTCTGCGCCTGACTGCAGTTGCAGCCCGTCTTCCTGCAGTGCCGCAAGCGTGGCCCCGCGCGCCACCACGCTGACGTGGCAGCCTGCCGCGGCCAGGCGGGCGCCGATCCAGCCGCCAATGGCACCTGCGCCGTAGATGCAGACGCGTTGAAGGGATTGGGTCATGGGGAAATCTCCGTGCGGTCGGTGGTAGTCAAGGCGTGTGGCGATCAGGAGCCTGGCCGCGCTGCTGTTTCAGGCCGCCATCATTTCACGTTTCCTGCACCGGCCACGGCGGCACGCAACCGCATCAGGGTTCGGCGCCTGCTGTTGCACCCGGTCTTGTCGGCGGTGATGGCCCGCAAGCCGTCGCCGTGCGCCAGCCGGTCATGTCCGGGTTCCGAACGAAGATGGTGCCGGGTGTTATGTAAGGGGGACAGCGCACATTGGTGTCTTCAGGGGTCCTCCGGCCTGGCTTGTTGAAGAGAGACCATTTCCGGCAGCCGCCGCCAGCTTGACGAGCACCAGATCGACACTGGTGATTTGTCCAGCTATATTCGAGCGCATGGCCAAAGAAAAAACCGTTTACGTCTGCAGCGAATGCGGCGGCACCACCCCCAAATGGCTGGGCAAGTGTCCGCACTGCAATGCCTGGAACACCCTTGTTGAATCGGTGGCCGAAAGCGCCGCCCCCGCGCGCAACCGCTTTGCCGCGCTGGCCAAGACGGCCGACGTGGTGGCTTTGGCGGACATCGAGGCCAGCGAGGTCGACCGCACGCCCACCGGCCTGGACGAACTCGACCGCGTGCTCGGCGGCGGCATCGTTGAAGGCGGCGTGGTGCTGATCGGCGGCGACCCGGGCATCGGCAAGTCGACCCTGCTGCTGCAGGCGCTCGATGCGCTCCAGCGCAGCGGCCAGAAGACGCTCTACGTCACCGGCGAAGAAAGCGGCGC
>JAQGNA010000202.1 GCA_028292075.1 Rhodoferax sp.
CAGCCACAACAGCGCGCCGAACAGCGCTGCGGCCAGCGCCGGCTCGGCCCGGTGGCGCCGCAGCAGCGGCGCCAGCCGGGTGCCTGCCGATGCCTGGGCCGCGGCGGCGGTGGTCCATTGCAGCAGATGTCGGCGGCTGATGACCATGCGCCAGAGTGCGCGGGCGATGGCGTCGACGGCGAGGAGGGCGTTCTGCAGAAGCTGTGCCAGTTGCCAGAGCCCGCCGGCGAGTGCCCGGGCCAGGTCGATTCCGGCCTGGCGGTAGAAGTGCTGGCGTGCCAGGTCGTCGCGGCTCGGCGAGAAGCCGGCCACGGCGCCCATCAGCGGACCCGCCATGAAGGCGGCAGCCACCAGGCCCAGGGCGGCCAGCGGCGACGGACCGATGCCGGCAAGCGCCAGGGCAACCAGTGCGAGCGACATCGGTGCGACCAGCGAGCGGCGCAGGTTGTCGAACAGCTTCCAGCGGTTGATCGCACCCAGGCGGTAGTGCCGCAGGTCAAGCAAAAAGGGCAGCAGCTGCCAGTCGCCACGGGTCCAGCGGTGCACCCGCGACGCCGCCACGTCGGCGTGAAAGGGCGCGTCTTCCACCACGGTGATGTCGGTCACGGCGGCGCAGCGGGCGATCGAGCCCTCGAGCAGATCATGGCTCAGCACCCGGCCTTCGGGCAGGCGGTCGGACAGCACGGCATGCAGTGCGCGTGCATGCAGCAGGCCCTTGCCACTGAAGCTTCCTTCGCCGAACAGGTCCTGGTAGACCTCTGAGCTCGCGGCGCTGTACGGGTCGATGCCGCACTGGCCCGCAAAGAGCCAGTGGTAGAGCGTGAAGTCGCGTGGTGCCGGCAGCGGCGTCACCACCCGCGGCTGCAGGATGCCGTAGCCGCTCACGACCCGCCGGCTGGCCGGGTCGACGCGCGGCTGGTTGCGCGGGTGCGCGGCCACGCCGACCAGTTCACGCAGGCGCCCGGGGGGCAGTTGCGTGTCGCTGTCGAGCGTGACGATGTAGGGCGTGTCGGCTGCAATGCGAGAGGTTTCGCCCAGCGGCAGGAACACGTCGCTTTGGCCGGTGGCGAGCGCGGAAATCAGTTGCTCGAGCTTGCCTCGCTTGCGCTCCCAGCCGATCCAGCGGCCCTCGGTGGCGCTGAAGCTGCGCCCGCGGTGCAGCAGCAGGAAACGCGGCACCGGGCGGCCGTCCGCAGCCTCTTCGGGCGCAGCGCGCGCATGGCCGGCATAGCGCGCCTCCAGCGCCTCGATGCGCGCGATGGCGCTGGCCAGCAGCGGCTGGTCGCTCGCGAGTTCGGCGCCGTCCGCGTCGGCCCAGTCGGTGAGCAGCGCGAACTGGGCATGCGGCTCGGGGTTGGCCAGGTAGTGCAATTGCAGCCGGTGAACCAGTTCGACAATGGTGGCCTCGCTGGTCAGCATGCCGGGAATGACCACCAGCACGCGGTGCGCCGCCGGAATGCCACCGGCCAGCGCCAGGCGCGGCAGATGGCGAGGCCGGGCCGATTCGCTGATGAGCCGGTTGATGAGCGCCACCACCGCTTCCGATGCCGGAAACAGCATCAGCACGGCTGCGAGCCACCATGCGCCGGCACCGGGCGGGGCATCGGCCGTTGCGTCGAGATGCCGCCACAGGATCCAGGCCACCAGGCCCAGCGAGCAGAAGAGCAGGGCGCCGAGGTAGGTGGGCAGGGCGATGCGGCGTGCCACGCCGCGCCAGCGCATCGCAGCGCGCTCTTGCAGGCCGAGTGCGGCCATGAGCCGGGGGCGGCCGGGGCCGCGCAGCCAGTAGCCGGCGCTCACGCTGGCCGGGTCGCTGGGTGTGCCTCTGTCCGGTTCCGGTTCACTGCTCGGGTTGGCCACCGTGGCGGCTGACTGTTCAACGGCTGATGACACGCCGGCGCCGCGCATCAAGGCGAGCAGCTGTTCGGCAATGGCCACCTCCTCGCGGCGGTGGCGGCGCGCCAGCTGCTCGATGCCATGCAGCGTGTCGTCGCGCGTGGACGGATGCTCGGCGGCAAACAACGGCGAGCCCAGCATCGTGCGCATGAGGCCGCTGGTGGCGGCGATCAGGTCGGGCCAGTCGGCGTCGCCGATGGCGCGCAGCGAGGTGAGCGCATTGCTCACGCTCAGGTTGTCGGCGGCCTGGTCGGCGGCGTGCTGTGCCTGGGCGGCGGCCAGGTCGGGCAGGGACTTGCGCAGCCAGTCGGCCACCGCGATCGCCGAAGCCACGGGCTGTGCGCCGAGGTCTTGCTGGCGCTGGCCGAGCTGCGCCAGGAACACCCGGCCGACGCCGCGTTGTTCCACCAATGCCAGCACGCGTTCGAGCGCGGCGCGGTCACAGTGGTCGATGCGGTCCCAGCAGAGGTTGGCCACCTCGCGCGCCGCCTTGTGCGTGGCCACGCGTTCGGCCAGGCGCCGCAGGTTTTCAACCAGCACCACCCGCAGCGTGGTGGGCAGGGCCCAGAGTTCGTTCAGCTGGAGGGGCCGGGTTTCCTGGTAGGCGTCGAGAAACTGCGCCAGCAGGGCCTCGTTGAAGGCGCTGTCGGTGTGGGCCACGAAGGCCCAGGCCACGCCATAGACCCGCGGCAGCCCGGCCAACGGCTCGTCGATCAGCACCGGCAAGGCCTGAAAGTAGCTGCGCGGCAGGCCGTCCTGGATCTCCTTCAGCTGCGCTTCGATCAGGTGGAAGTTGTCGAGCAGCCACTCGGCGGCCGGGCTGATGTCGTAGCCCGTGCTGGCCTGCTCGCCGATGTAGCGGTGCGATTGCCGCAGGTTGCGGATGTTGTCCTTCAGCGCCGGAACGAAGGTGGCGGCCGAGGCGCTGTTGCGGCTGGCGCGGTGGGTCTCGCCCAGGCTGCGGCCATGCTGCGCAAAACGCTGCAGGCCGAAGATCTCGGACCGGATCGGTGGCCGCACCGCGCCCTGCGCGCCATCGAGGATGGCACGCAGCGCTTCAGGGGCATCGGGAACGAGTTGGGCGAGGTCGGCCTGGCCCACGCGCTAGCGGACCAGGGCGCAGCCGCCGATGATCAGGGTCGCGACGGCGAGGGTGGTGACGAAGCGCGATGCCATGAAGCCGTTGGCGCGTTCGGCCAGGCAACGCAGCGTGAACAGGTTGCCGCGGTGGCCCTGGCAATCGCTGTAGTGGTCGCCCAGTTCGGCCAGCTCCGCCGGCGAGGTGTGCGCCGTGTCGCCGAACGACGCGGTGCTCCACGAGGGCTGGGCGCTCTGCGCCAACCGAGGCATTTGAGAAATTGGGAAATTTTGGGACACGGCGCGGACCTTCCTCGTCGGACGCTGCCCCAAGGGGGGTGACCTCGTGGCAGCGGGGGGTGGGGAACTGGAGACTTGGGCTGTCGTCCGTCTTGGTTCCGTTGTCTTCGGTCCCGCGGCTCTGGCACTGAATGGTTTTTCTGGCTGCCTTGAGCTTACGAGTGAAATGCGGCCCTAACTGTCGGGTGAACTGGGCATTGGGTGT
>JAQGNA010000209.1 GCA_028292075.1 Rhodoferax sp.
GATTTGACGGCGTTGATCGGTTTTAGCGCGTGCCGGGCCGCCCGCTCCCCCAGGGGGGGAGGGCCGGGGAGGGGGCGGTTCCCGGCCACCCACGCCTCATCCACGCAGCGTGAAGCACC
Organism: Rhodoferax sp.; assembly: GCA_028292075.1. Next base: position 120 of record JAQGNA010000209.1, read on the forward strand.
CCCATCCCAACCTTCCCCCAACGGGGGACGGGGCCATACCGAGACACCATGAGCCAGCTCTCCATCCAGGGCGTTTCGCGCGTCTTCGAAACCGCCAAGGGACAGCGCACGCAGGCGCTGCAGCCGATCGACTTCAACGTCAACGACAACGACTTCGTCACCATCCTCGGACCATCGGGCTGCGGCAAGTCGACGCTGTTGCGCATCGTGGCCGGGCTGGAACGCACCAGCACCGGGCGGGTGCTGCTCGACGGCCAGCCGGTGGAAGGCCCCGGTGCCGACCGCGGCATGGTGTTCCAGAGCTACACGCTGTTCCCCTGGCTCACCATTGCGCAGAACATCCGCTTCGGGCTGCGCGAGCGTGGCATGTCGGAGGCCCAGCAGCGGGAGCGCAGCGCCTACTTCATCGCCAAGGTCGGGCTGCGCGGCTTCGAAAACCATTTTCCGAAGCAGCTCTCGGGCGGCATGCAGCAGCGCACGGCCATTGCGCGCGCGCTGGCCAACGACCCCAAGATTTTGCTGCTCGACGAGCCCTTCGGCGCGCTCGACAACCAGACCCGCGTGCTGATGCAGGAGCTGCTGCTCGGCATCTGGGAGTCGGCCCGCAAGACGGTGCTGTTCGTCACCCACGACATCGACGAGGCGATCTTCATGGCCAACCGCGTGGCGGTGTTCAGCGCGCGGCCGGGGCGCATCAAGTCGGACATTGCGGTCGACCTGCCGCACCCCCGACACTACACGGTCAAGACCACCCCGGCGTTCATGGAACTCAAGGCCCGGCTCACCGAAGAGATCCGCGCCGAGGCCCTGGCCGCGGACCACTGACCACTGACCAATGCCAACTGCCAACTGAGCGACTCCTCACCCATGCCTGCCAGCCTGCGCCGCGCGCGCCCGACCGCCGTTCACCTGACCAAGCCCGCCGCGAAGACGAAGGCGGTCAGAGCCGCCGCCGTGCCCGAGGCGCCACCGCAGAACGTGGCGCTCTACCAGCAGATCAAGGACTTCATCGCCGGCAAGATCCAGGACGGCACCTGGAAGGCCGGCGACCGCCTGCCGTCCGAGAACGACCTGGTGCTGCAGTTCGGGATGTCGCGCATGACGGTGAACCGCGCGCTGCGCGAGCTGGTCGAGCAGGGCCGCATCAAGCGCATCGCCGGCGTGGGCAGTTTCGTCGCCGACGAAAAACCGCAGGCCAACCTGCTGCAGATCGTGAGTCTGGCCGAGGACATCCGCCGGCGCGGCCACGACTACCGCTGCGAGGTCATCACGGTGGAGCGGGTGTCGGCCTCGCTCGAGGTGGCGTCGGCGCTGGGGCTGTCGACCGGCGAGTCGGTGTTTCATTCCGTGTGTGTGCACCTGGAGGACGGCGTGCCCATGCAGCTCGAGGACCGCTATGTCAGCCCGCGCATGGTGCCGGGTTTTGCGCAGCAGGACTTCTCGAAAGAACAACCCTCGGACTTCCTGGTGCGCACGGTGATCTTCGACCAGATGGAGCATGTGGTCGATGCCGTGCTGCCCACGCGCGAGCAGGCCGAGCTGCTGCAGATGGACGCCGACCAGCCCTGCCTGCTGCTCACCCGCCGCACCTGGACGCGCGAGACGCCCATCACCATCGTGCGCTGCCTGCACCCCGGCATGCGCTACCGGCTCGGCAGCCGTTTCCGGACCGACGGCAATGCCGTCATGGGTTGACCGGGCACCAGGATCGCGATTAACATCGCGCCGAATCAACTTGTATAGACAGGCATAGACATGAGCCACTTGAACGCCGATCACACCCTTGTTCTTAAACCGGGCGCCGTCGACCTGGCCACCCTCCGCCGCATCCACGCAGGCGGCAGCGCACTCGGCGCACTGGCCATGGCGCCAGAGGCGCGCGCCGGCATGCTGGCATCGCAGGCCACGGTGGCGCGCATCGTGGCCGAAGACACGGTGGTCTACGGCATCAACACCGGCTTCGGCAAGCTGGCCAGCACGAAGATCGCGCCCGGCCGCCTGGCCGACCTGCAGCGCAACCTCGTGCTCTCGCACAGCGTGGGCACCGGCGAGCCACTGGCGGCCGGCGTGGTGCGGCTGGTGCTGGCCACCAAGGCGGTGAGCCTGGCACGCGGCCACTCGGGCGTGCGGCCCGAGATCGTCGACGCGCTGCTGGCGCTGGCCAACGCCGGCCTGTCGCCCCGCATTCCGGCCAAGGGCTCGGTGGGCGCATCCGGCGACCTGGCGCCGCTGGCGCACCTGGCGTGCGTGCTCATCGGCGAAGGCCAGGCCATCACGGCCGATGGCGACACGATCTCCGGCACGGAGGCCATGCGCCGCATCGGCCTGGCGCCATTCGTGCTGGGCCCCAAGGAAGGGCTGGCATTGCTGAACGGCACGCAGGTGTCGACCGGCCTGGCGCTGGCCGGCCTGTTCGGCGCCGAGCAGCTGCTGGCCGCCGGGCTGGTGGCCGGTGCGCTGTCGCTCGAGGCCATCCAGGGCTCGATCAAGCCTTTCGATGCGCGCATCCATGCGGCGCGTGGCCAGCCCGGGCAGATCGCCGTGGCGGCCGCGGTGCGCGCCTTGCTCGAGGGCAGCGAGATCGTGCCTTCGCACCCCGACTGCGGCCGCGTGCAAGACCCGTATTCCGTGCGCTGCGTGCCGCAGGTCATGGGCGCCTGCCTCGACAACCTGCTGCATGCCGCGCGGGTGCTGCGCATCGAGGCCAATGCGGCGTCCGACAACCCGCTGGTCTTCGCGTCCCTGGAAGGCGCCTCCGGTGCCGGCGACGTCATCTCGGGCGGCAACTTCCACGCCGAGCCGGTGGCCTTCGCCGCCGACATCATCGCGCTGGCCGTGGCCGAGATCGGCGCCATTTCCGAACGCCGCCTGGCGCTGCTGCTCGACACCGGCCTCTCCGGCCTGCCGCCCTTCCTGGTGCGCGACGGCGGCCTGAACTCCGGCTTCATGATCGCCCAGGTCACGGCCGCGGCGCTGGCGTCCGAGAACAAGTCGCTGGCCCATCCGGCAAGCGTCGACAGCCTGCCCACCTCGGCCAACCAGGAAGACCATGTGTCGATGGCAACCTTCGCCGCGCGCCGGCTCGGCGACATGGTGGCCAACACCGCGGTGGTGGTCGGCATCGAGGCCATGGGCGCGGCGCAGGGCATGGAATTGAAACGCGCCCCCACACTCGGCACGGACGTGTCCTCGCCGCCCCCCGAGGGGGTGCCGGCCGGCCTCGGGCGGCCCGGCGCCGGCCAACGCGGCCTCAAAAGCTCACCGCTGGTCGAAGCCGAATTCGCGCGCATCCGCGAGCGCGTGGCCTACCTCGACCAGGACCGCTTTCTCGCCGACGATGTCGAAGCCATGAAGCAGTGGGCGCTGCAAAGCACCTGGCCCGCCGCCGTGCAAGAGATCCTGCCCAGCCACCAGGGCGTGTGAAGACACCGTGAACCGCAGCAACCGGAACCCCGCATTCCCCTGGCCGTTCGCCTTGAGCCTGTCGAAGGGTCCACCCAGTCACCAGTCAGTCCACCCGCTCAGCCCGAACGCCTCTCTTTGACATCGATCCCCCGGAG
>JAQGNA010000250.1 GCA_028292075.1 Rhodoferax sp.
ATCGAGAAGACCAAGAATTCGGCCGCCGGCGTGCCGGTGCTGTTGGGCTTTACGTTCTTCATGGGCCTGATGCTGTCGCGCCTGATCTCGATGGTCCTGGGCTTCAAGAACGGCCCCGACCTGATCATGACGGCATTTGGCGGCACCGCCGGTGTGTTCTTCGTGATGGCGAGCGTCGCAAGCGTCATCAAGCGCGACCTTTCGGGCATGGGCAAGTTCCTTTTCGTCGGCGTGCTGGTGCTTCTGGTGGGCAGCGTCATCAACGTATTCGTCGGCTCCACTGCGGGCATGATGGCCCTGTCGGTGGCCTCCATCGGCATCTTCAGCGCTTTCATGCTGTACGACCTGAAGCGCATCATGGACGGCGGCGAAACGAACTACATCACCGCTACGCTGGCGCTGTACCTGGACTTGTTCAACATTTTCCAGAGCCTGTTGTCCCTGCTCGGCATCATGGGCGGCGACCGCGACTGACCTCAACCCTTCCGATTCTTCCGGCACGTCCCGGAAGTTCGCTGGAAAGGCCCTTCGGGGCCTTTTCCTTTTGGCGCCGACGATAAGCCTCAATCGCGCGCGCCATGTGTCGATAATGAACTCAATGGCCAGCTCTCATTTCTCCCTCACCTTGCGGCTCGCCGCGCTCGCTGCTGTCACTGTGCTGCTGTCGGGCTGCGAAATTCCTGGCGTCTACCCGGACCCGAAGAGCGTGGCGCGCGAGGCCGATGCCAAGGCCACCGGGGGCGGGTGCAGGCATGCCATGCGCAGCCTCGAGGACTGCTACAACCTGAATCCCAAGGCTCCACGGTCTTCCATCTTCGCCGGCTGGAAGGAAATGGACGGCTACATGCGGGAGAACAAGATCGATGGCGTGGCCCCGTCGCCGGTGAATGCCGCGGCCACGGCCGAGGAGCCCCAAGCCGTTGCGAGCACCAAAGACAAGCCCGAAACTGCCAAACGCTGAGCGAGCCCTTTTGGGGCTCCATGCAATAGGGGCCCGCGGGCCCCTATTGCATTGTCGAAGGATGCACCGTCGGCATCAACCCATCGTCAGGCTGCGCGCTCGAACACCGCCATGCTTTCCACGTGCGCCGTATGGGGAAACATGTTCACCACGCCGGCGGACACGCACCGGTATCCCGCCTGGCTGACCAGCAGACCCGCATCGCGCGCCAGAGTGGCGGGGTTGCAGCTGACGTAGACGATGCGCTGGGGCGGCGTCCAGCCATCGCCCAGCAGCGGCTGCTGGTGCAGTTCGGCCAGCGCCTGCACCAGGGCATACGCGCCTTCGCGCGGCGGATCCACCAGCCACTTGTCGGCCGAACCATCGGACACTAGCTGCGCCGGCGTCATCTCGAACAGGTTGCGTGCCACGAACGCGGTCGGCGCCATTCGATGGCCGGCTGGCAGCGATGCCTTGTTCCGCGTGTAGTTCTCGCGCGAGCGGGCGACCAGCGTTTCGCTGCCTTCGACGCCCAGCACCTCCCGTGCCTGCGTGGCAATCGGCAGGGTGAAATTGCCGAGTCCGCAAAACCAGTCGATCACGCGCTCGTCCGGCCTTGCATCGAGAAGCCGCAGCGCCTTGGAGACGAGCACGCGGTTGATGTGTGGATTCACCTGGGTGAAATCGGTGGGCTTGAACGGCATGTGGATGCCGAAATCGGGCAGGCCGTACGACAGCTCGGGGCCGCCTTCGTCCAGCAACTTCACCGTCTCGGGGCCTTTGGACTGCAGCCACCACTGGACGCCATGCTCAGCGGCGAAAGCCCGCAGCCGCGCCAGGTCGGCGTCGCTCAAAGGTTCCATGTGGCGAAGCACCATGGCGGTCACGTCGTCGCCACAAGCCAATTCGATCTGCGGCAGGGTGTCGATGGCGTCCATTGCGGTGATGAGCGCGCGCAGCGGCATCAGCAACGCGTTGACGTGTGGCGGCAGCACATGGCATTCGCGCATGTCGGCCACGTAGCGGCTCTTGCGCTCATGAAAACCAACCAGCACCGTGTTTTTCTTGAGCACATGGCGCACGGACAGGCGTGCGCGGTAGCGGTAGCCCCATGCCGGCCCTTCGATCGGGCGCGCAATGGTTTCGGACTTCACCTTGCCGAGGTGCCAGAGGTTGTCCTCCAGCACCCGCTGCTTCACGGCCACCTGGGCGGCCGGGTGCAGATGCTGCATCTTGCAGCCGCCACACGCGCCGGCGTGCAAGCCGAAGTGCGGACATTGCGGCCGAACGCGTTGTGACGACTCGCGGTGGATGGCCACCACGGTGCCGCCTTCCCAACTGTTTTTCTTGCGGTGGATGTTGGCCGTCACCTGCTCGAAAGGCAGCGCGCCTTCAACGAACACGACCTTGCCGTCTTCCCTGTGGGCAATGCCCTGCGCCTCGATGTCGAGGGATTCGATCTCGAGCCAGCCTGGCGGCAGCTTGGGTACTTTGTCTGTGGATTCGGTCATTCGGGTTGGTTGCTTCGATGTTCAGGAGGCTTCCACCACGGCGGCGATGCGTTCGGCGCAACTGCGGGCCTGGGCGGGGTCGCGCGCCTCGACCATGACGCGAACCAGCGGTTCAGTGCCACTGGCGCGGATCAGCACGCGGCCGGTTTGGCCGAGCTCGGCCTCCACGGCGCGAGTCACTCCGGGGAGGTCGCGGTTGGCTTTCCAGTCCTGGTCTGGGCGGAGCCGGACGTTGATGAGTGTCTGGGGAAAAAGAGTGACTTCGGCCAGCAGCTGCGAAAGTGTCTGACCTCGGCTGATGCACGCCTGCAGCACCTGCAGCGCGCTGACCAGGCCGTCGCCGGTGGTGTGCTTGTCGAGCGCAAGCAGATGGCCAGAGCCCTCGCCGCCGAGCAACCAGCCGCGCTTTTCGAGCTCTTCGAGCACATAGCGGTCGCCCACCTTGGCACGGACCAGCTCAACCCCCTTGGCCTTGAGTGCCAGCTCCACCGCCATGTTGGTCATGAGCGTACCGACGACGCCAGGCACCGCATCGCCCGCGCGCACGCTGCGGTGGCTGCCGCCGCGCGACAGCCGCTCCACCACCATGAGGTAGAGGATCTCGTCGCCATTGAACAACCGGCCATTCGCGTCGACCACCTGCAGCCGGTCGGCGTCGCCGTCGAGCGCGATGCCATAGTCGGCGCCGTTGGCCTTTACCGCTTCGATCAGGGCCTGAGGATGCGTCGCGCCGACCTTGTGGTTGATGTTGAGGCCGTCCGGGCTGCAGCCAATGGCGATCACCTCGGCGCCCAGTTCATGGAAGACCAGCGGTGCAATGTGGTACGCCGCGCCATTGGCACCGTCGATCACCAGCTTCAGGCCCTTGAGGGTGAGCGCACTCGAAAACGTGCTCTTGCAGAATTCGATGTAGCGGCCGGCCGCATCTTCCAGCCGACGGGTCTTGCCGAGCGAGGCCGAGTCGGCCCACACGGGCGGGCTCTCAAGCGCGGCCTCGACGGCCTGCTCCCAGACGTCTGGCAGCTTGGTGCCCTGCGCGCTGAAAAACTTGATGCCGTTGTCGGCAAACGGATTGTGGCTGGCGCTGATGACCACGCCCAGACTTGCGCGCTGCGCACGGGTCAGATAGGCCACGCCTGGCGTCGGCAGTGGGCCAAGCAAGACCACGTCGACACCAGCGGAGTTGAAGCCCGATTCCAGGGCGCTTTCCAGCATGTAGCCCGAAATGCGCGTGTCCTTGCCGATGAGCACGGTGGGCCGCGCTTCGGTCTGCTTCAGCACGCGGCCCACGGCATGAGCGAGCCTGAGCACGAAATCCGGCGTGATGGGAGCCTGGCCCACGGTGCCACGGATGCCGTCGGTGCCGAAATATTGTCGCGTCATGTTCTTTCCTTCTGTTCTCTTGGGGTGCGTGGCGATTAAAGCGCAATTCAGCACGCGTTTTCTGCCGCTGAGCGCCCGCTGGCGGCCGTCCAGACCTTCAGCGCCTGAACCGTTGCAAATACGTCATGCACGCGCACCACCCGGGCACCGCGCTCCACGGCGATCAGCGCGGCAGCCAC
>JAQGNA010000263.1 GCA_028292075.1 Rhodoferax sp.
GGCGGTGACGGTGGTGAAGGGTGTGTCGGTCGACGCGGACGCACTGGTTGCGCTGGGCAAGCAGTTGAAGGCCGCCTGCGGCAGCGGCGGCACGGTGAAAGACGGCGTGATCGAGGTGCAGGGCGACCACTGCGTGCCGGTCATCGCGCTGCTGCAGAAGCAGGGCTACACCGTGAAGCGCGCCGGCGGCTGATTAGCGGCTGATTGGCGCCTGATCAAGGCCTAAATGGCGGCTGGCCCACCTCTGGGCGGCGGCGGCTCGGCTTCCGAAGCGGTGAGCGACAGCGCCTGCGCCGCCCGCGCCAGCAGTTCGCCGACCTCCGCCAGGTCGGGCCCCACATGGCGGTCGATGCGCCGCACGAAGGGGCAGGTCAGTACCGCCAGCGCTTCGCCGTACGGACCGAGCACGGGAATGGAGATGTCCACCACGCCGAGCGCCTGCTGGCTGTCGCCCTGCCAGCGCCCGCGTTGCCGCACTCCCGCCAGGGTCGATTCGAGCAGCTCCGGCGCCATGGGCACCTCGCCGTCCAGCGCCTCGTGCGCGAGCAGCATGTCGGCCCGGTGGCGTTCGTCCTGGAAGGCCAGCAACACATGGCCCGAGCCGGTGTCGATCAGGCTCACCCGCGCGCCCATGCGGATCGACAGGCCCCAGTTGCCCGGGCTGTTCACCTGGGCGACCACGGTGATGTTGCCACGGTCGTACACGCCCATGTGGCAGGACTGTTCGGCCGCCTTGGCGAAGCCGTCCATCAGCGGTTGCGCGCGGGCAATCAACCGGTCGATGGGCGGATGCCGCGTCCCCAGCACGAAGAGCTTCAGGCTCAGCGCATAGCGGTCGCCTTCGTTGGAACGGCTCACGTAATGCCTCGCCACCAGGCGCTCGAGCATGCGGTAGATCTCGCTCTGGCTGCGCCCCATGGCTTTCACGATCTCGCCGCGCGTCAGGCCCTGCGGCTGCTCCGCCAGGAGTTCGAGAATGTCCAGCCCTTTGTCGAGGGCCGGTGCGCGGTAGCGGTCGGGTTCAGTGGTCACGGTGGGTCACATGGATGTGGGGCATAGGGGCCCGGCTGCGGGTGTTCAGGCGACCGTCTCAACCGGCATTCTCGCGGACCGCTTGCTAGGGTAAGTCAGTAGGGCTTTGGGTCAGGACATTCCTAGAATCCGCTTATGAACAATATGTTCATATTTGAATAATAACCAGAAACGGCACTTTCAGCCGTGGCCTCCAGAGCAAGAGACCGACACGTGAACCATCGCATCGACGCCCATCAGCATTTCTGGCGCATCGGCCAGATCGACTACGGTTGGCTGCGCCCCGACGTTCCCGGGCTGCAGCCGCTGTACCGCGACTTCCTGCCCGCCGACCTGGAGCCCGGCATGGCGGCGCACGGCATCGGCCAGACGGTGCTGGTCCAGGCGGCGGCCTGCGAAGCCGAAACCGACGTGCTTCTCGAATTTGCAACCGCTCACCCCTGGATCGCCGGCGTGGTCGGATGGGTCGACCTGGGCTCCGAGGCCGCCATCGACAGCCTGTCGCGCTGGGCCGGCCATCCTGCGTTCAAGGGCGTGCGCCCCATGCTTCAGGACCTGCCCGCTGACGACTGGATCGCCAACGCGCCGCACCCCCGGGTGGTGAGCAGCCTCGTCGCACTCGGCCTGCGCTTCGACGCCCTGGTGCGGCCCCGGCAGCTGGCCGGCCTGCTGGCGTTCGTGCGCCGCCATCCGACGCTGCCGGTGGTCATCGACCATGCGGCGAAACCGCCCATCGGCGACCCGGCCCGCTCGCAAGAAACGGCAGCCTGGCGCCAGCACATGGCCGCGCTGGCCGCGGAGCCCCAGGTCATGTGCAAGTTCTCGGGCCTGCTGTCCGAGACGGCCGCCTTGCCCGACGAATCGCTCGATCAAACCATCGAAAAAATCAGGCCGATCTGGAATGACCTGATGGAATGGTTCGGCCCGTCGCGCCTGGTCTGGGGCAGCGATTGGCCGGTGCTCAAGCTCAACACCGACCTGGCACGCTGGGTGGCGGTGAGCGAAGCCCTCATCGGCAGCCTCACCCCGGCGGAACAGCGCATGGTGTGGCATGACAATGCCTGCAGCTTCTACGGAATCAAGCCGCTGGCCAACCCGCCGGCGCGCGCGCTCCCCGAGCCGCTGCGGAACGATGCGCGGGCAGAGCGCTCCGTAACCTCGCCACCGACACCGCTCATTGCGATCTCGGGTCTGTGCAAGTCGTTCGCCGGCGTCAAGGCGCTCGACCAATGCCAGCTCGACCTGCTGCCCGGCGAGGTGCATGCGCTGATGGGCGAGAACGGCGCCGGCAAGTCCACGCTGATGAAGGTGCTGGCAGGCGTGCATGCCCGTGACGCGGGTGAGATTCTGGTCGATGGCCGGGCGGTGGAGATCGACAGCCCGCGCCAGGCGCAGGCCCTGGGCATCGGCATCGTCCATCAGGAGCTCAACCTGATGCGCCACCTCACCGCGGCTCAGAACATCTTCATCGGACGCGAACCCCGCAAGGCGGGCGGCCTGCTGCTCGACGAGGACGCGCTGAACGCCAACGCGCAACGCATCTTCGCGCGCATGAACCTGAACCTCGACCCGCGCACGCCGGTGAGCGAACTCCCGGTGGCGCGCCAGCAGATGGTCGAGATCGCCAAGGCCCTGTCGTTCGACTCGCGCGTGCTCATCATGGACGAGCCCACCGCCGCGCTCAACGACACCGAGGTGGCCGACCTGTTCCGCCTCATCCGGCAACTGAAGGCGCAGGGCGTGGGCCTGGTCTATATCTCGCACAAGATGGACGAGCTGCGGCAGATCGCCGACCGCGTCACCGTGATGCGCGACGGCCGGTACATCGCCACCGTGCCCATGGCAGGCACCAGCGTCGAGCAGATCGTCTCGATGATGGTCGGCCGCCAGCTCGAAGGCACGGTGCGGCGCCCGCCCGACACGCGGCGCAACCCGGTGGCGCTGGAAGTGCGCGGCCTGAACCGCGGCCGCGCCGTGCGCGACGTGAGCTTCACCCTGCGGCGCGGCGAGATCCTCGGATTCGCCGGGCTGATGGGCGCGGGCCGGACCGAAGTCG
>JAQGNA010000268.1 GCA_028292075.1 Rhodoferax sp.
CGGCCTGAGCGTGACGCTCGGGCTGGTGCTGATCATGCTGCTGGTGTACGAATCGGCCGGCCTGGCCGGGGCCTCCAGCGCGGCGGTGGGGGTGCTCATCACCAGCCTGCCCGACGTGCCCGCGCCGCGCCGCCGCAAGCTGGCGCAGATGCTGCCGGCGCCGCTGTTCGGCACGCCGCTGTTCATGCTGGTGCAGCTGATCCGTGACGAGGAGTTGCTGCTGGGCGTGGTGCTGGTGGCCGGCACCTTCCTGGCGGTGATGCTGATGGCCTGGGGCAAGCGTGGCGGGCCGCTCACGATCTCGGTGATCTTCTCGATGCTGTTTTCCATGGCGGCACCGGAGCCGGCGTCGCTCGAAGCGATTGCCGAGCATGGCGGCTGGTTCGCCCTGGGCGCGGCGCTCTACCTGGTGTGGGGCGTGGCCACCGCCCATGCGCTGAACGGCCGGTTCAGGGCGCAGATGATCGCCGAGTGCATCCACAGCTTCGCGCAGATCCTGCGCACGCAGGCGCAGCGCTTCACGCCGAACGCCGACCCGCAGGCGCTGCTGGCCACCATGCTGAACCAGCAGGCCGCCTTTGCCGACCACCTGCAGAACACCCGCGACGTGGTGCTGGAGTCGCCCACCACGCCGGCCCGCACGCGGCTGGCCGCCATGCTGCTGAGCCTGCTCGAAGCGCGCGACCACCAGCTCGCCTGCGACCTCGACCTCGATACGCTGCTCGAACACGACGGCAGCACCGCCACGCTGCCGGCGCTGCAGAAGGTGCTGAACACCACGGCCCGCCAGCTGGAGAGCCTGAGCCTGTCGCTGCTGCTGGGCCGCAGTCCGCAGACGATCTCGCCGATCGCCGACCTGCGGCATGCGCTCGACGGACTGTCGGCCGCGCTGCCCCCTCGCCTGCCCGACCCGGCCCTGCTGCCGCCGCCGCTCACCACCAGCGCGCCCGACGCCTTTGCACTGCTGCGCAACATGGCCGACCGCATCGGCCACATCAACGACGAGGCGGTGCACATGGCCGCCCTGGCCCGCAAGGACGCCACGCCCGAACTGGCCGCGGTGCGCACCCAGTGGCAACTGTTCGTCAGCCCCACGCGCTGGGCCTTCGCGCCGCTGCTCGGCCAGTTGAGCTGGCGCGCGCCCACGCTGCGCTACGCCCTGCGCGCCACGCTGGCGGTGGCGGTGGGCTACCTGGTGTCGCTGCACCTGCCGTGGGCGGCGCACAAGTACTGGATCCTCACGACCATCGTGGTGGTGATGCGCGGCAACCTGGCGCAAACAGTGCAACGCCGCAACCAGCGCGTGGCCGGCACCGTGCTGGGCTGCCTCGCGGTGATGGGGCTGCTGGCCACGCACCCGAGCGGGCGCACGCTGTTCCTGGCGGTGGCGCTGGGCATGGGCCTGGCGCATGCGTTCGCGCTGCGGCGCTACCTGTTGACCAGCATCTTCGCCACCACCGGCGGGCTGCTGCAGGCGCACCTGTTGCTGGTGGGCGTGGCGCCGACCTTTGCCGTGGTGGAGCGGCTGGGCGACACGCTGCTCGGCGCGGTGCTGGCGTGGTTGTTCAGCTATGTGCTGCCGGCCTGGGAACGCAGCCAGCTGCCAGGGCTGGTGCGGCGCAGCATGGAGGCGCAGAGCCAGCATGCCCGGCTGGCCATGGCGCTGGGCGAGCCCACGGAGACGTCCGACCTGCCCTGGCGCCTGGCCCGGCGCGAGGCCTACGACAGCCTTTCGGCGCTGACACTGGCCACGCAGCGCAGTCTGTCCGAGCCGAGCCAGGTGCGTCCGCCGCTGGCGCCGCTCGAGGCGGTGCAGGCGCGCAGCTACCAGTTGCTGGCGCAGCTCACGGCGATCAAGTCGATGCTGTTGCTGCGGCGCGGCCAGCTGAACATGGACGTGGCGCTGCCGGCGCTGCAGCAGGCCTCGAAGCAGATCTGCGACGAACTGGCCGAGGCCAGCGCGGCCAAAGCCGCGCCACCGAAGCAGCCCAAGCCGCCCAGCGCCGAGGAGCCGCCCATCGCCGGCCAGCCGTTCCAGCCCCGGCCCGATCCCTTGGTGGCCGCCGACCTCACGCCCTGGCTGCTGCGCCGGCTGACACTGGCCACGGCCATGGCGCGGGAGCTGAAGCAGGCGGCGACGCAGGCCCAGGCGCAGACCAAGGTGGCGCCGGCGACGGCCTAACGCGGCACATCCCTGGGCTCCCGCACTTCTGTTGAAGGCTGAACCCTGCGACCGGCGGACGCGTTAACCGATCGCGGCGATGCCCGCGCCAGCGGCCACGCTGGCACCCTGTTCCACCTTGAACGAGATGCGTCCGGCACGGTGCGCCGCGATCTGCATTTCCATCTTCATGGCTTCCATGGTGGCGATGGCGTCTCCCTCGGCAACCTGGTCACCGTCGGCCACTTTCCATGATTGCAGCGTACCGGTGATGGGCGCGACGACCGCGGCCGGATCGACGGCTTCGGGCGCCCCGGCCCTGGGTGCTGTGGGTGCTTCGCCGGCGGAAGCCGTCTGCAAGCCCCGCAGCAGTTCCGCGGGCAGGCCCAGCCTGACCCGGCGGCCGTCGATCTCGACGGCGGTGCGAACCAGCGGCGCGTCGGCCACCGGCGGCTCGGGGCGCACCGCCGCCGCCAGCGTGTTGGCAAAGTCAGTCTCGATCCAGCGGGTGTGGACCTTGAATTCGTCAGGCGACGTGAAGTCGGCGTGGGCCATGACCGCGCGATGAAACGGCAGCACCGAGGCCACGCCTTCGATGCGGAATTCCTTCAAGGCGCGGCGCGCCCGGGCGATGGCCTGGGCCCGCGTGGCGCCGGTGACGATGAGCTTGGCCATCAGCGAGTCGAAGCTGCCCGGCACCGTCGAGCCCGAAAAGACACCGGCGTCCACGCGGATGCCCGGGCCGGACGGCGCTTCGAACACCCGCACCGGGCCGGGCGTGGGCAGGAAGCCGCGGCCCACGTCTTCGGCGTTGATGCGAAATTCAAACGCATGGCCGCGGGTGGCCGGCGTTTCGGTGATGGACAGCGGCAAGCCATCGGCCACGCGCAGCTGCTCCACCACCAGGTCGATGCCCGAGGTTTCCTCGGTCACCGGGTGCTCGACCTGCAAGCGCGTGTTCACTTCGAGGAAGGAGATCACGCCAGAAGGGCTGAGCAGGAACTCCACCGTGCCGGCGCTGACATAGCCCGCCCTGGCGCAGATGTCGCGGGCCGATTGGTGGATGCGGTCGCGCTGGGCGTCGCTGAGGAACGGCGCGGGCGCTTCTTCCACCAGCTTCTGGTTGCGCCGCTGCAGCGAGCAGTCACGCGTGCCCAGCACCACCACGCTGCCATGCTTGTCGGCAATGACCTGGGCTTCGATATGGCGCGGGCGGTCGAGGAACTGTTCGACGAAACACTCCCCGCGCCCAAAAGCGGTGATGGCTTCACGCACCGCCGACTCGTAGAGATCGGCCACTTCGTCCATGCGCCAGGCCACCTTCAAACCACGACCGCCGCCGCCGAAGGCCGCCTTGATGGCAATGGGCAGGCCGTGCTGCTCCGCGAAGGCCAGCACCTCCTGCGCGTTGTTCACCGTGCCCGGTGTGCCGGCCACCAGCGGTGCGCCCACCTCGAGCGCAATCTTGCGTGCCTGCACCTTGTCGCCAAGCGCTTCGATGGCGGCCGGCGGAGGGCCGATCCATTCGAGCCCGGCGCCGATGACCGCCCGCGCGAAGCCGGCGTTCTCAGACAGGAAACCGTAGCCCGGATGAACCGCGTCGGCGCCGGCGCGCGCCGCCACCGCCAGCAGCTTTTCGATGTGGAGGTAGGTGTCGACGGAGCGTTCGCCGTCAAGGCCGTAGGCTTCGTCCGCCATGCGCACGTGCAAAGCGTCGAAGTCGCCATCGGCATAGACCGCGACCGACCTGACGCCATAGTCTGCACAGGCGCGCACGATGCGGACGGCAATCTCGCCGCGATTGGCAATGAGGACTTTTTTCATGAGTTGGTGCGGCAGGCGAAAGCCTGGATCGGGTTGAAGCGCACGCTGGCGCCAATGGGAATCTGGCCTGCGCGGTCCAGATCGTAGGGAGCGACGGCAGCGATGACCGGGTAGCCGCCGGTCAGGGGGTGATCGGCCAGGAACAGCACCGGCTGTCCGCTGGGCGGCACCTGGATGGCGCCGTGGACCGTTCCTTCGCTGGGCAGTTCCGCCGGGGTGGCGCGCAGCAGCGGCGCCTGGCCGGCAAGCCGCAGGCCGACCCGGTTGGATTGCGGCGTGACCCGCCACAACTGGCCCGCCAGCAGCGCGACGGCGTCCGGCGTGAACCAGTCGGTGCGCGGGCCCATGACCACGTCCAGCACCACCACCTGCTGTGCCGATGGCAGGCCCGGTGGCGCCTGCTCGGGCGAGCCGACGATGGCGCCACGGCGCACGGGCAGAATCGCCAACCGGTCGCGGGCCGCAATCGGCGCCGGGCCCACATGGGCCAGCGTGTCGGTGGAACAGCTGCCCAGCACCGGCGCCACGGCGAACCCGCCACGCACCGCAAGGTAGCTGCGGATGCCGGCCCGCGGCTCGCCGCGCGTGAGCGTGTCGCCGTCCGACAGGGCAATGGCTTGATGGCTCGGCAGCGAGCGGCGCACGCCCTTCGGCATGGTCAGTTCGACAGGCGCATCGGCGCCGGTGAATGCCACCACGGCGTCGCCATGGCACAGCACCTGAAAGCCGCCGTAGACGATCTCCACGCAGACGGTATTGCCGGCATTGCCCACCAGGCGATTGGCGGCACGCAGCGCGCGCTGGTCCATGGCACCGGAGGCCGACACGCCCTGCCCCGCCTGGCCAGGTCGCCCGAGGTCCTGGTACAGGGCCTGCAGCCCCGTCTTTAACACCTCCAGCGTCGCGCCGTCATAGGCCTTGGCTGGCACGGGTGCTTCGGTGGGCAGGGGCGGCTTTTCGGCGGGTGCCGTGGTTCCTTGCGCCATGTCGACGAAGCGCACGCGGAAGCCGGGCTGCAACAGGGCGGGCACTTCGCGCGCCAGGTCCCACATGGGGGTCGACGTGACGCCGATGATCTGCCAGCCGCCAGGGCTGGCCTGCGGATACACGCCACTGAACTGGCCCGCGAGTCCGACCGCTCCAGCGGGAATCCGCGTTCGCGGGGTGCTGCGGCGCGGCACGTCGAGGCCCGGATGTCCGCCGCTGAGGTAGGCAAAGCCTGGCGCAAAACCGGTAAAGGCCACCGTGTACTCGCCACCCGTGTGACGGGCGATGACCTCCGCCCGCGTGATGCCGAGCATGTGGGCCACCTCGTCCAGGTCTTCGCCGCTGTAGTCGACCGGAATCTCGATCAAGGTCGGCGTGCGCTCGACGGGGGTGTCCAGGCTGCGCTTGCCGATCGCATCGACCAGGGCGGCATGCGACACCACCGCGGGCCGGTAGCGCACCAGCAGCGTGCGCGCGGCCGGGACCAGCTCCAGCACACCGCGAACCGGCTCGGCCTGCAGCGATGCGAGCAGGGCCAGGGTTTGCGGCAGGTCGTCGAGTTCGACCAGCAGCGCGTCCAGGCTGGCAGGCAGGAACCGCATGGACCGAAGCGCCTGCATCAGGCGGCGGCTTCCACGAAGGAGCCGACGACGACACCCGAGCGTTCGAGCAATGCCCTGACCTCGCGCGCCATGGCGACCGAGCCCGGGCTGTCGCCGTGCACGCAGATCGATTCGGCCTCGATGGCCACGGTGCTGCCGTCCCTCGCGGTGATCACCCCTTCGGTCGCCAGCCGCAGCATGCGCGCGGCCACCTCTTGGGGATCGTGCAGCACGGCGCCTTTTTCGCGGCGCGACACCAGGGCGCCATCGGGCATGTAGGCGCGGTCGGCGAAGGCTTCGGACACCGTGCGCAGGCCGCTGGCGCGGGCCCAACCGATGAGCGGCGAGCCGGCCAGCGCAACGAGGTAGAGAGAAGGGTCGACCGCCAGGATGCCCGCGATCACGTCGCGCGCCTGGCGCTCGTCGTGGGCGATGGTGTTGTACAGGGCGCCGTGCGGCTTGACATAGCGCACCGTGGTGCCGGCCGCCGTGGCCAGGCCCTTGAGCGCACCGATCTGGTAGATCACTTCGGCCACCAGGTCGGCGCTGGCGACGTCCATGTTGCGCCGGCCGAAGCCGGCCAGGTCGTTGTAGGCGACGTGGGCGCCCACCACCACGCCCAGCTCGCTGGCGCGGCGCAGCGTTTGCAGGATGCCGGCCGCATCGCCGGCATGGTAGCCACAGGCCACGTTGGCGCTGCTGACGATACCGAGCATGGCGTCGTCGTCTCCCATGCGCCATGCGCCGAGGCTTTCGCCCAGGTCACTGTTCAAGTCCATTTTCATATCGACCTCACAAGAACATCAGGAAGTACAGAAGGAACACATTGCAGGCCAGCAGCGTGAGCGCCGTGGGCACCTGCGCCCGGATCACCGCATTCTTGTCGGGCAACTCGAGCAGGGCGGCGGGCACGATGTTGAAGTTGGCCGCCATGGGGGTGAGCAGCGTTCCGCAGTAGCCCGAGAGCATGCCGACGGCGGCCATTACCGCTGGATTCCCATGGTATACGCCGATCAGGATCGGCACCCCCACGCCACCCGTCATCACCGGAAAGGCGGCGAAGCCGTTGCCCATGATGACGGTGAACAGCGCCATGCCGACCACGTAGACCAGCACCGCGAAAAAGCGGATGTCCATGTTGATGTAGCTGGTGGTGACGTGCGCGACGGCCTTGCCCACACCCGCGTCCGAGAACACCAGGCCGAGCATTCCCAGCATTTGCGGCAGCACCAGTGCCCAGCCGAGCGCGTCGGTCAGCCGGCGTGATTCGCGGATGCCCTGAACCGGCGTTTCGCCCGTGAGCTTGCAGGCCAGCGCCAGCGCCACGACGCAGCCGATGCCCAGGCTCACCAGGGTGACGTTCTTGGGGTCGAGCAGCGGCGTGCCGCCCAGCACCAGGTGGCTCGCCGACAGCGTGCCGATCATGGTGACGACCGGAATCGCCAGCGCCGGGATGAACAGCTTGTTGCCCAGTCGTTTGGCACTTTGCAGGTACTGCTGCGGCGTGCGGGCCGGGTGGTGGCCGGTGCCGACCCCGCCGAACGCGGCGATCAGCGCCATGACGATCACGCCGACACCGGTCCAGACCGGCGGAATCAGGTCGCCCACGAGGAACACCAGCGCATAGAGCGCCCAGAAGAAGGCACTCGAATAACGCCTGGTGTGCTGGCGGTCCAACAGCGTCATGCCGGCCGTGATGGCCAGGATGATGCCGACGAGGTCATACAGATGGCTGATGGTGAGCGTCATGATCACAAGCCCCTTGCCGCAACCGCTGGCGAAAGGTTGCCCTCGTGCACCGGCGTCTGGCCAGCCATTTCCCGGGCCAGCCACCGGTCGAGCCGGCGCAGGCGCCAGGCATGGATGAGGAACGCGCAGGCGGC
>JAQGNA010000304.1 GCA_028292075.1 Rhodoferax sp.
ACCACGCCCTTGCCCGTGGCCTGCAGGTCCTTCGCGAACTCGATGATCAGGATCGCGTTCTTCGCGGAGAGCCCGATGATGGTGATCAACCCGACCTGGAAGTACACGTCGTTCGAGTACGAGCGCAGCAGCGTCGCCACCAGCACGCCCAGCACGCCGAGCGGCACCACCAGAATCACTGCCAGCGGGATCGACCAGCTTTCGTACAGGGCGGCCAGGCACAGGAACACCGCCAGGATGGCGAAGCCGTACAGGATGATGGCCTGCGAGCCGGCGATCTTTTCTTCGCGGGACTGCCCCGTCCATTCAAAGCCGAAGCCCGCGGGCAGTTGCCCCGCCAGCTTTTCCATCTCGGCGATGGCGGCGCCCGAGCTGTAGCCCGGCGCCGCGGCACCGGCGATGCGCACCGACGGATAGCCGTTGTAGCGCACCGTCTGCTGCGCACCGTTGACCCAGCGCGTGGACGCGAATGCCGACAGCGGCACCGGCTGGCCCTGGCTGTTGCTGGCGTTGATCTTCATCAGGTCTTCCGGCTGCATGCGCGAAGGTGCATCGGCCTGCACCACCACGCGTTGCAGGCGGCCGGCGTTCGGGAAGTCGTTGACATAGCTCGAGCCGATGGCGGTGGACAGCGCGCTGTTGATGGCGGCGAAGTTCACGCCCAGGGCGTTGGCCTTGGTGCGGTCGATCTCCAGCTGCAGCTGCGGCGCGTCTTCCAGGCCTTCAGGGCGCACCTGGGCCAGCGCCGGACTCTTGGCCGCCATGCCGAGCATCTGGTTGCGTGCGTTCATCAGGGCGGCGTGGCCCTGGCCGCCGCGGTCCTGCAGGCGGAAGGTGAAGCCGCTGGCGTTGCCGAGTTCGGGAATCGGCGGCGGCGACAGCGGGAAGATGAACGCGTCACGCACCTGCGACAGGGCCCCGAACGCCCGGCCGGCCAGCGACTCGGCCGAATGCTCGGCACCATGGCGCTCGTCCCAGTCCTTCAGCGGCACGAAGGTCAGCGCGGCGTTTTGCCCAGTGCCCGAGAAGCTGAAGCCCAGCACGGCCACCGTGTCCTGGACTTCGGGTTGCTTCAGGGCGAACTCTTCCACCCGCTTGACCGCGTCGAGCGTGCGCTCCCGCGTGGCGCCCGGTGGCAGCTGCACGTTGGCGATGATGTAGCCGAGGTCTTCCTGCGGCAGGAAGGAGGTGGGCAGGCGCGAGTACAGCAGCACCACCGCGCCGATGATGGCCACGTAGATGATGAGGTAGCGTGCGGCGCGCTTCAGCAGCCGCGCGACCAGGCTCTCATAGCCCTTGGCCGTGCGCGTGAACCCTCGGTTGAACCAGTTGAAGAAGCCGCCGAACAGGCCGGTCTTGTTGTGGTGCGCGTGCTTGTCCACCGGCTTGAGCAGGGTGGCGCACAGCGCCGGCGTGAGCGACAGCGCCAGGAAGGCCGAGAAGGCGATCGAGGCCACCATCACCGCCGAGAACTGGCGGTAGATGTTGCCGGTCGAGCCGGCGAAGAACGCCAGCGGCACGAACACCGAGATCAGCACCACGGTCACGCCGATGATGGCGCCCGAGATCTGGCCCATCGCCTTGCGCGTTGCCGCGAGTGGCGGCAGGCCTTCCTCGACCATGATGCGTTCAACGTTCTCCACCACCACGATGGCATCGTCCACCACGATGCCGATCACCAGCACCATGCCGAACATGGTCAGCACGTTGATGGAGAAGCCCAGCGCCAGCAGCGTGGCGAAGGTGCCCAGCAGCGCGATCGGCACCACGATCGTCGGGATGATGGTGTAGCGCCAGTTCTGCAGGAACAGGAACATCACCAGGAACACCAGCGCCACGGCTTCCAGCAGCGTCTTGACCACTTCGGTGATCGAGATCTTCACGAAGCGCGAGGTGTCGTAGGGAATGGTCCACTTCACGCCCTTGGGGAAGTAGCGCTCGAGTTCGGTCATCCGGTCACGCACCGCCTTGGCCACGGCCAACGCGTTGCCGCTCGGCGTGAGCTGCACGCCCAGGCCGACGGCGGGCACGCCGCTCAGCCGGATGGAGGTGGCATAGCTCTGGCCGCCGAGTTCGATGCGGGCCACGTCTTTCAGGCGCACGGTGGAGCCGTCGCTGTTGGCGCGCAGCACGATGTTGCCGAACTGTTCGACCGAGGTCAGCTGGCCGTTCACGACCACCGTGGCGGCGACGCCCTGGCCGGCGATGTTGGGCAGGTCGCCGATCGAGCCCGACGACACCTGGGCGTTCTGGGCCTGGATGGCGGCGTTCACTTCGGCGGAAGACAGGTTCAGCCCCTGCAGCTTGGCCGGGTCGACCCAGATCCGCATGGCGCGCTCGGTGCCGAACAGCTGTACCTGGCCGACGCCGGACAGGCGCTGCAACTCGGGCAGTACGTTGCGAGAGGCGTAGTCGCCCAGTGCGATGGTATCGATGGTCGGATCGTCGGACGACAGCAGGGTGAACAGCAGGAAGTTGTTGCGCGACTTGTCGACGCGCACGCCCTGCTGCGTCACCGTGGACGGCAGGCGCGGCGTGGCGCGAGACAGCCGGTTTTGCACGTCCACCTGTGCCAGGTCAGGGTTGGTGTTGGTGTCGAAGCTGATGGTGATGGAGCCCGTGCCGTCGGCCTGGGCCACCGACTCCATGTAGATCAGCCCCGGCGAGCCGTTCATTTCGCGCTCGATCACCGACAACACGCTGTCTTCCAGCGTCTGGGCCGATGCGCCGGGGTAGGCGACGTTCACGATGATGGCTGGCGGGGCTACGTTCGGGTACTGCGCAATCG
>JAQGNA010000320.1 GCA_028292075.1 Rhodoferax sp.
CGTCCACGCTCGGCTGGCGCGCCATCTTCTATGCGCTGACCGCGCTCGGCCTGCTGAACATCCTGCTCGCCTGGCGCCTCCTGCCCGAAACCGGCAAGGCCGCCGGACAAGCCGCCCCCGATGTCCGCTCCCTGGGCCGAAACTACCTGTCATTGCTGAAAAGCCCGGCGTTCATCGGCTATTCGGTCGGCGGCGGCTGTGCCACCACCACCATGTATGCCTTCATCGCCTCGGCGCCCTTCATCTTCGTGCACCAGCTGCACCGGCCGGTTCATGAAGTCGGCTTCTACCTGGCACTGCTGATTTCCGGCATCTGGCTCGGCAGCATGCTGGCGACCCGCCTGGTCATGCGCGTGCCCATGGGCCGGCTGCTCGTCACCGCCAACGGCCTGAGCGTGATGGCTGCCTGCGCCTTCCTGGCGGCGGCCTGGTTCGGCTACCTGAGCGTCGCCTGGGTGGTGGGCACCATGTTCCTCTTCACCCTCGGCGTTGGCGTGGCCTCGCCGGCCGCGCTCACCGAAGCCATCAGCGTCAACCGACAGGTCATCGGATCGGCATCGGGGCTGTACGGCTTTACGCAGATGGCGGTGGGCGCCATCTGCACCGCACTGGTCGGCTTCGGCTCCGACCCGGCGCTGTCGGCTGGCCTGGTGCTGGTGGGCGCGGGCATCGTGGGGCAGACGGGCATCTGGGTCGCATCTCGCAGCGTGCGGGCGGCGCGCCGGCAGACCGTGACCGGCGGGTAACCTCGACCCGCACGGCCAAGACCGCGATTGTCAGGCGGCCTACGACCGGGTCTTCGCCGGTTCGCGGCCCGCCAGCAGCGACAGCGCACCCAGCGCCGCCATCGCCAGCGTGAGCGCCAGGATCACCGCGCTGGCGCTCCAGGTGGCCGAGAACGCAGCGATGGCCAGGCCGGCGAGTGGTTGGCTCAGGTTGTTCAGCATCGCCATGACACCGGCCGTCTTGCCGTAATCAGCGGCGGGGATCACGCGCTGGCGGCTGCTGCGCAGGTAGATGTTGAACATCTTGTCGAAGCCGATCACCAGCAGGTAGCCGCACGCATAGCCCCGGATGCCGCTACCGAGCCCCGTCATCAGACCGCCCAGCACCATGGCCCCAAAGCCCACCGAACCCAGCCACCACGCTGCCACCGCCCGATGCGCGATGCCCATGAGCACCAGCACGGTCACCACCGCGCCCGCCGCCTGCAAGACGCCGTACTGGCTGGCCGTCTGCCCATGCCGGCCCACCACCAGGGCGGCGGACGATGCCAATGTCACACCCACCACCAGGTTCACTCCCGCGGCCTGGACGACCAGCCGGCGCAACGTCGGCAGCCTCACCACATGGCCCAGCGCGTTCATGAGATCGGCCGCCATGCCCTGCCCCGCCCGACGTGGCCGCAGCGAAACAGCGCTCCGGCGGCGCCAGTACGACAGGGCCAGGTCGGCCAGCAGGAAGATGCCCGCGGTGACCGCCATCGCCGCCGGCCAGTGCAACTGCGCCAGCAGCAACGCCGCCACCACCGGGCCGATCACCGCGCCCAACTGGTCGGCCGTCTGCGCATAGGCCAGCACCTTCTCGAAGCGATGCTCGCCAAAGGCCTGCGGCAGGATCACCTCACGCGCCATCGCCCCCTGCGTGGTCAGCACGCCGCACACCGCCGACACGCCCACCAGCCAGCCGACGCCACCGAACGCCGCGCCACAGGCCGCCCCGGCGACGCAGGCCACAGCCCGCAACACCTGGCTTTGCCGCATGAGCGTCACCGGCGCGAAACGGTCGCACAAGGCACCGCAGATCGGGAAAGAAAGAAAGCGCGGGAACGATTCGACCGCGAAGGCGATGCCGGACCAGGCGGCGTCCTGCGTGGTCTGGAACACCACCAGTGGCACCAGGAACAGCAGCAGCTGGTCGGCCAGGCGTGAGCAGAACAGCGACAGCAGGAAGGACGAAAAGTGGCTGGAGGCCGCAGTCGGGGGTGGGCGGCTTGGCGCCATGGCGGCTTTCGGTGGCGGGACGACCATGGCCATGACGGTTGCGGGCTCGGTGCGGCATGACGGTAGACGAGATTTCGGCCGTCGGACGGCATCCTGCGGTAAAGCCCGCAACATCTTGCCTGCTAGGGAAGGTCACGCAAACCCCGACCTGGCGACGTGATGAAGGAAGATCAGAACGCCGCGAAACAGCGCTGCAACTCTTCGATGTAGGCCCGCTTTGCCGCCGCGTCGATGAAGCTCGCCTCGAAGCTGTTGGCGGCCAGCTGGTAGGCCTGTTGCGCGGTGAGGCCGGTGGCGGCGAAGGTCTGCACGAAGTTGTCGTTCATGTAGCCGCCGAAATAGGCCGGGTCGTCCGAGTTCACCGTGGCAACCACCCCCGCGTCGAGCAGCGCGCCCAGGTTGTGGTCGGCCAGGTCGGGGAACACGCGCAGCTTCTGGTTCGACAGCGGGCACACCGTCAGCGCGATGCGGTCCTGCGCCAGGCGCTTCATGAGGGCCGGGTCTTTCACCGACTGCACGCCGTGGTCGATGCGTTCGACCTTGAGCACGTCGAGCGCGGCCCACACATAGGCCGGCGGGCCCTCCTCGCCCGCATGGGCCACCAGGTGCAGGCCCAGTTCCCGGCAGCGCGCGAACACACGGGCGAACTTCTCCGGCGGATGGCCGACCTCGCTGGAGTCGAGGCCGACGCCGATGAACTTGTCGCGGTACGGGAGCGCCTGCTCCAGCGTCTCGAACGCCTCTTCTTCGGTCAGGTGGCGCAGGAAGCAGAGGATGAGTGCGGCGCTCACGCCGAGGTCGGCTTTGGCGTCCACGCAGGCGCGGTGCAGGCCGGCGATCACCGTCTCCATGGCGATGCCGCGGGCGGTGTGCGTCTGCGGGTCGAAGAACAGTTCGGCGTGGACCACATGGTCGGCCGCGGCCCGCAGGAAATACGCGCGGGCCATGTCGTAGAAGTCCTGCTCGGTGATCAGCACACTGGCGCCGGCGTAGTAGATGTCGAGAAAGCTTTGCAGGTCGGTAAAGGCATAGGCGCGGCGCAGCGATTCGACGTCCGGATACGGCAGCGTGATGCGGTTGCGCTCGGCCAACGCAAAGATCAACTCGGGCTCGAGCGAGCCTTCGATGTGGATGTGCAGCTCGGCCTTGGGCATGAGGCAAAGCAGCTCGGGCAGGCGCTCCGGGGCGATGTTGAAGACTGGAAGAATCATGATTGCACTTTAAATCGGTTTTGCTTCGGCGACTTGCCTACTTCCACAATGCGCGCATCAGCAGATGTCTACCGGGGAGCGCAAGCCCGCAAGCGCTGAACTCGCTTCATCGTCGCCGCGAGATCTTGCGCCATGCACAACGCGCGCACTGTCGGCGCCATGGAGCCTGCCCCGTAATCCAGAGCGCTGCTTTTGGCGCACCCTTCATTTCGCTCAGTTTCGCGATGCTTTAGCATGGCCGTCAAGTGAGGTTCGCAACGCGGAAAACGTGTATTGCGTTCGGCCACCACGCGTTGCAGGCGAAGGTCGGCAACGATCGAATCACGGTAGGCGCAAAAGTACATCGACGCCTGGCTGGCATCGCATTTGGCCAAAACCTCGGCCAATTCCTTTTCTGTCCTCCCGCTGCTTCGAGACAACGCAGACAGCACATCGCTCGCCGCAGGACTGTAGGGTGGTGTTGCCGCGCCTGCGCTGGCAACAAAGCACACAGCCAGCACCGACGTCAGAAATGGCTTCATCGGCTTGGAGGCGTCGGCTGGAAAGGGGTCGCTTCCTCACGTCGGCGAACAACCAGCCCGTTGGACCTCCGCGCCGCAAGCCGATGACCAGCCGCATCTCGCGGATGAATGAAGACATGATGGTTCATGTTGTTGACCACGTCATGATGGGCTCCACGGTCTGCGGCATCCAACACAGAGCGTGCGCCGGCGACGCCCGCATTGAAGGTGTAGCTGACCAACGCGTCGAACTGCGCTTGGGTCAACGCTTGACGAGTGACATACCGCCGCACCCCCGTCTCCGCCACATTAAGGCGGTTTCCAAGCTGGGCATCCACCTGGGCGGGGGTCAAGATTCTCGCCAGTTCCTCTTGAG
>JAQGNA010000661.1 GCA_028292075.1 Rhodoferax sp.
CCGCACCTGGGCGGCGGGAAATCGATCTCAGCCCGAATTCAGCCGACGTTGTGCGCGGTCAACAGAGGGTGTTTCCAGACGTATCAGCCTCGCAGTTTGGCGAGGTCGTTCGCTGTGAGCCAGCGCCACTTGCCCGGCAGCAGATCCTCAGGCATGGCGAGGTCGCCGATGCGCGATCGGTGCAGCGCTTCCACCCGATTGCCCACTGCCGCCAGCATGCGCTTGACCTGGTGGTACTTGCCCTCGGTCAGTGTCAGGCTCAGCTGGTTTTCCGCCGTGGCGACGCAGGCGGCGGCGCGAACCGGCTTGGGGTCGTCGTCCAGCACGACGCCGGCCAGCAGCCGCTGCACCTGGGTCTCGTCCACCGGGTGCTTGGTGGTGACCTCGTACACCTTGGGCACATGCTTCTTGGGCGAACTCATGCGGTGAATGAACTGCCCGTCGTCGCTCAGCAGCAGCATGCCGGTGGTGTCCTGGTCGAGCCGGCCCACCGCCTGTACACCCTGCACCGCGCTTTTTTGCGGCCGCAAGCGCAGCGGCGAGGGCAGCAGTGTGTAGATGCTCGGATAGGTGGAGGGCTTTTGCGAGCATTCGGTGCCGGCCGGCTTGTGCAGCAGCACATAGCCGAGCCGGTGGTAGGCCCAGTCCACACCCTGAACGCGGAAGCGCAAGCCTTCCTCGTCGAAATCCTGGGCCGATTCGGTGACCCGCACCGGGGCTGAGGCGTCCGCCTGGAGATAGACCTCGACCAAGCCCTGCTGAACGAGGCCCGCACAGACGCGGCGGGTACCGAAGCCCTGGGAATAAAGAATGTCTTGCAATTGCATGCAGTGAGTATCGCAAAGCGCAGGCCGTGGCCGGCGCGCGCCAAAAGGCGTCAAAACCTCACCAGGTACCGCGAAAAGCGGGAATATCGCACAATGCCACGGCGCCGCTGCCGGTAAAAATCGGCTTCCACCGGAGTCCCCATGCGCGAACTTTTCACGACGTTATTTGTTTTTGCCGCCGCTTTCATGCTGTGGCGCATGGTGCGTCCGCATCAGAACAACGGCCTGGGTCTGGTTCGCCACGGTGAATCGACGCAGCGATTCCCGCTCGACGAAGGCCACAGCTTCAAATGGCCCGCCACCGGCAAATTCGAGTTTGCCGTGGCCGACACGGCCAGCCACCAACCGGCGCTCAAGCAGGCCGCTGAAGAGTCCTCGCCCTCGGCCCAGGGGCTGCTATGTGTTGCCACGCTGCACATGGGCGGCAGCCAAAAACCGCACGTCTACAAGCCGGTGGAAGTGCGGGTCGGCAGCTGCCGCGTCGCCTATTTGTCGACAGGCGACGCGAGCCGCTTCCAGCGCCGCCTGGCCTACGAAGGCCGCGCCGGCCAGACCACCGCCTGCGACGCGCTGCTGACCGAGACCACGAGCGGTGGCCGCACGGTCTATGACATCCGCCTGGACCTCAAGGCGTTCCGGCACTGACCAACCGCGGTCAGCCCGACCACGGCCGGGCGTTTTAAGTCTCCTCTAAGTCGGCGTCCTCATCATTCGGTTCATTCCAACCTGAACCGCAAGGACCCGACATGAGCACCGTTTCCCTCAAGAGCACCAAACTCGTTCTCGCCCTGGTGACCGCAGGCGCCATCGGTGGCGCCGGCGTCAGCCTGGTGCAGACGGGCATGGCGCATGCCGCCCCCCCCACCGTCGCTACCGTGGCCACGGCGCCCGCAACGCCGGGCGTGCCCATGGCACTGCCAGACTTCTCCCAGATCACCGCGCAGTACGGTCCGGCCGTGGTCAACATCAGCGTGACCAGCGTTGCCAGCCCTGAGGAACAGGCCGAGATCGCACAGCAGGACGGCGAGCAGGATCCGTTCTTTGAATTCTTCAAGCGCTTCCAGGGCCAACAGGCACAGCCCGGCCAACGTGGCCGCAGCCAGCGCCCGAAAGCCGAGCAGCCCATGGTGCGCGGCCAGGGCTCGGGCTTCATCGTCGGCGCCGATGGCACCATCCTGACCAATGCCCACGTGGTCCGCGGCGCCAAGGAAGTGACCGTCAAGCTGACCGACCGCCGGGAATACGTCGCAAAGGTGCTCGGCTCCGATCCGAAAACCGACATTGCCGTCCTGAAGATCGACGCCAAGAACCTGCCGGTGGTCACGCTGGGCAAGGTCAGCGACCTGCGCGTGGGCGAATGGGTGCTCGCGATCGGTTCGCCGTTCGGCTTCGAGAACACGGTGACGGCCGGCGTGGTGAGCGCCAAGGGCCGCTCGTTGCCCGACGACAGCTCGGTGTCATTCCTGCAGACCGACGTGGCGGTGAACCCTGGCAACTCGGGTGGCCCGTTGTTCAACACGCGTGGCGAGGTGGTCGGCATCAATTCGCAGATCTACAGCCGCACCGGCGGCTACCAAGGTGTGTCGTTCGCCATTCCGATCGATCTGGCGAGCAAGATCAAGGACCAGATCGTGGCGCACGGCAAGGTCGAGCACGCGCGCCTGGGCGTGGCGGTGCAAGAGGTGAACCAGACCCTGGCCGACTCCTTCAAGCTCGACCGGCCGGAGGGCGCTCTGGTGTCCGCGGTCGACAAGAACGGGCCGGCGGCCCAGGCCGGACTGGAGCCGGGTGACGTGATCCGCAAGGTGAACGGACAGCCGATCGTGTCTTCGGGCGACCTGCCCTCCGCGATCAGCCTGTCGACGCCCGGCGAGACGGTAAAGCTCGACGTCTGGCGCAAGGGCGGTCCGGTACAGATCGACGCCAAGCTCGGCAGCCTGAACGACAAGGCGACCAAGGTGGCCAATTCCGACGAAGGCGCGCAAAAGGGCAAGCTGGGCCTGGCGTTGCGCGCGCTGGAGCCCGACGAACTGCGCGCCGCCGGCTTGCCGTCGGGCCTGCTCATCGAGGAGGCAGCGGGCGCTGCCGCCACCGCAGGCGTGAACGCCGGAGACGTGCTGCTGGCCGTGAACGGCACGCCCGTCAAAAGCGTGGAACAGGTTCGCGCGGCCGTGGCCAAGTCCGACAAGTCGGTGGCACTGCTGATCCAGCGCGGCGACGACAAGATTTTCGTGCCTGTGCGCCTGGGCTGAAAGCCTGCGGGTTCGCAGAAGCCTCCGCTCTTTTGGGCGGAGGCTTTTGTCGCGCCACGCAACGCTCAATGACTTAAATCGACCCGCCAATGACCCCGCCATTGATCGGAAATGCGCTCAATGGGCCG
>JAQGNA010000387.1 GCA_028292075.1 Rhodoferax sp.
AGCAGCGCCTTGGCGCGGGCGCCGCTCTCGTCGACCTTGGCCACCGGCTTCGGTTCGGGCTTTGGTTCGGGATGCGGCTCTGGCTTGGTCGGCGCCGGCTTTTCGGGCCGGGAAGGTGGCGTGGGCTGCGACTTGGACGCGGCGACCATCTCTTCGCGGGAGTCGAGGCTCGCCGAGGCCGGCACGTTGGCGGGCGGCTTGGCGTTGGCGTTGGCGTTGCTATGCGCGTTGGCGGCGGTGTTGGCGGGGGGCGCGGGGTCGGCGGCTTCCACCGGCTTCTCGAGCTTGACCGCCGGACCGGCCGCGCCGATGCCGATCGGCTTGGCCTTGCCCTTGTCGGGAATGTCGATGGCGATGTCGACCGGCAGTGGCCGCGGCTGGCTGTCGAACAGCAGCGGAAAGCCGATCACGCCGAGCAACACCAGGATGGCAGCGCCGATCAGGCGGTGCTTGGCGCGTCGACGCATGCCCTCGATGGTTTCAGTGGGGCCGGCCGATGATTCGTCACCCTTCTGGCCACGAGAACGAAACTTGAAAAAAGCCATGCGGTAAGACTCAGGGACCCAGGGGTTTGGCCAGATGTTTGGCGTCCAGGCGCGGAATACCCTCTTGAAGGACGCCGCCAACTGTGAAGAAGGAGCCAAAGACCACGATTCTATCAGCGGGGTCGGCCGCGGCCACCGCCGCCTGCAGCGCGACGGCCGGGTTGGTTGCCACAGTACTGGTTGCGTCCTTGCGCCGGTTTTGCGCTTCCCAGCGCGCCTGCAGCCGCTCGGCCGTTTCGGCGCGTGGCGTGGGCAGGTCCGTGAAATACCAACGGTCGATGAGTGGACCGATGCGCTCGAACATGGGCGCGAGGTCTTTGTCGGCCATGGCGCCAAAGACCGCGTGGGTGGTGGGAAAGAAACCCATCGCGTCGAGGTTGACGGTGAGCGCGGACACGGCATGCGGGTTGTGCGCCACGTCCAGCACCAGCGTCGGCTGGCCCGGCACGATCTGGAAGCGGCCCGGCAGCTCGACCATCGCCATGCCGTTGCGCACGGCCTGGGCCGTGATGGGCAGCACCTCGCGCAGCGCGGTCAGTGCGGCCAGCACGCCGGCGGCGTTCATCAGTTGGTTCGCGCCGCGCAGGCCCGGGTAGGCCAGCCCGGCGTAGCGGCGGCCCCGGCCGGCCCAGCCCCACTGCAGCTTGTCGCCCGAGAAGTTGAAGTCCTCGCCCAGGCGCCAGAGGTCGGCGCCGATCTCTCGGGCACGGTCGATCACGCTTTGGGGCGGCACAGGGTCGCTCACGACCACAGGGCGGCCGGTGCGCATGATGCCGGCCTTCTCGAAGCCGATGGTCTCGCGGTCGGGGCCGAGCAGTTCCATGTGGTCGAGGTCGATGCTGGTGATGACGGCGCAGGCGGGTTCGATGATGTTGACCGCGTCGAGCCGGCCGCCGAGTCCCACCTCCAGGATGGCCGCGTCGAGGTTCGACGCCGCCATCAGCCCCATGATCGCCAGCGTGGTGAACTCGAAATAGGTCAGCGTGATCTCGCCGCGGGCACGCTCCACCGCCTCGAAGTGCGGCAACAGTTGGTCGGCCTTGACGATCTCGCCGTGGATGCGGCAACGCTCCTCAAAATGCACCAGGTGCGGCGAGGTGTACACGCCCGGCCGGTAGCCCGCCTGAAGAAGCACCGCCTCAAGCATGGCGCAGGTCGAGCCCTTGCCGTTCGTGCCGGCCACGGTGATCACCGGGCAGTCGAACCGCAGCCCCATGCGGTCGGCCACCGCCTTCACGCGGTCGAGCCCCATGTCGATGCTCTTGGTGTGGATCTGCTCGCAGTGCGCCAGCCAGTCGTTCAGGGTTTGCATGCCGGCATTGTCGCGGATGAAGGCACGGCTTATGCCGGCCATGGGCTTTCCGCCCCGCTCGAGGAATGCCGCGCCCTGCTGGCCTCGACGTGCGACGCTGATGACGATAATTGGCCGCATGACCATCCTCTACGGCATTCCCAACTGCGACACCGTGAAGAAGGCGCGCACCTGGCTGGACACCCACCACGTCGCCTATACCTTTCACGACTTCAAGAAGGCCGGCGTGCCGGACGAGGCGCTGGACGCCTGGCTTGAAGCGGTAGGCTGGGAAAAACTGGTCAACCACAAGGGCACGACCTGGCGCCAGCTCGACCCGGCCGCACAGGCGGCGGTGCAGGACAGCGCCAGCGCAGCCGCCCTCATCCGCGCACAGCCGAGCGTGGTGAAGCGTCCGGTCGTCGACTGGCAGGACTGCCCGGGCCAGGACACGACGGTGGGCTTCGATGCGGAGAGCTGGTCGGCCCGAGCTTGAAATCGAGTCCCCCAGGCCGACAAGAGGGCGCCGGGGGTAGACACCGGGTCGCGCGGGGTTGGCACGCATCCTGCGCCACCGTACCGAACGCGGCCGAATGCCGCACTAAAATCGCCGGTTGCCCGGTTTGCGCCTTCCGGCCCCAGGCTCGCTCTAACAGGAAACCAATGTCCGCCACCATCCTCCAGCACGTTCCCGCCGGCCAAAAAGTCGGCATTGCCTTTTCCGGCGGCCTCGACACCAGCGCGGCCCTGCACTGGATGAAACTGAAGGGCGCCCTGCCCTACGCCTACACCGCCAACCTCGGCCAGCCCGACGAGCCCGATTACGAAGAAATCCCGCGCAAGGCGATGCAGTACGGCGCCGAGCAGGCCCGCCTGATCGACTGCCGCTCGCAGCTGGCCACCGAAGGCATCGCCGCACTGCAGGCCGGCGCCTTCCACATCTCCACCGGCGGCATCACCTACTTCAACACCACGCCGCTCGGCCGCGCGGTCACGGGCACCATGCTGGTGGCGGCCATGAAGGAGGACGACGTCAACATCTGGGGCGACGGCAGCACCTACAAGGGCAATGACATCGAGCGCTTCTACCGCTACGGCCTGCTCACCAACCCGGCGCTGAAGATCTACAAGCCCTGGCTCGACCAGCTGTTCATCGACGAACTCGGCGGCCGCGCCGAGATGTCGGCCTTCATGACCCAGGCCGGCTTCGGCTACAAGATGTCGGCCGAGAAGGCCTATTCCACCGACTCCAACATGCTCGGCGCCACGCATGAAGCCAAGGACCTG
>JAQGNA010000410.1 GCA_028292075.1 Rhodoferax sp.
GGCCGTGGGCGCAAGCCGGGCGTCACGTCGAGTTCGATTTGCTTGTCCTGGCGCAGCACGCTGAACTTGGAGGCGGTGCCGGGCTTCAGCGCTGCGACGCTGGTCAGCAGTTCCGACACGTTGGTGACCGGCCGGCCCGCCACGCTGGCGATCACGTCGCCGGGACGCACACCCGCCTGGGCGGCCGGGCCGTTCTGCAGCACACCGGTGATGATCACGCCTTCCTTGGCCTTCACGCCAAAGGTTTCGGCGAGTTCAGGCGAGAGTTCGTTGGGCTCCACGCCGATCCAACCGCGCCGCACCTGACCCTCGGTCACGATGCTCTCGAGCACCAGCTTGGCGGTTGACACCGGAATTGCGAAGCCGATGCCCATGCTGCCACCCGAGCGCGAGTAGATCGCCGTGTTGATGCCCATGAGGTTGCCACTCACATCGATCAGTGCGCCGCCGGAGTTGCCCGGGTTGATGGCCGCATCGGTCTGGATGAAGTTCTCGAAGGTGTTGATCCCGAGCTGGTTGCGGCCCAGCGCGCTCACGATGCCGCTGGTCACGGTCTGGCCTACGCCAAAGGGATTGCCGATGGCCAGCACCTGGTCGCCCACCTGCAACGCATCGGAGCTGCCGAGCACGATCACCGGAAGCTTGTCGAGTTCGATCTTCAGAATGGCCAGGTCGGTGTCCGGGTCGGTGCCGATGACCTTGGCCTGGGCGCGCCGGGCATCGGTCAACACCACCTCGATGGCGTCGGCGCCTTCGACCACGTGGTTGTTCGTCAGGATGTAGCCGCTGGTGCTGACGATGACGCCGCTGCCAAGTCCGGCCAGCTGTTGGCCGCCGCCCTGGCCCTGCTCGCCGAAAAAGAAGCGAAACCACGGGTCGCTGCTTCGGGGGTCGCGCTCGGCCATCTTGCTGGTGTTGATGCTCACCACCGCAGGGGACGCCTTCTTGGCGGCGGCGCTGAAGCTGCCGGCCACTGGCGCACTGGAGTTGTTTGCCGCCGGTGCCTCCACCAGGGAAATGGCGCCGAGGCTTGAACGCCGGCCCAGCCATTCGGGTTTCATGGTGCCGACGACGAAATAGGCCGCCAGCATGACGGTGACGGATTGGGCAAAAACGAGCCAGAGGCGCTTCATGGGATGGGCAGAAAAAGTGGAAAAGTTGGGAAAGGCGCTCAACGGCAGCTAAAACGTGCACGCTGCGCGACAACAGTCTCTGATGCAACACATTCTCGCTCAAGGTCCATGCGGATTCCAGAGACAGGTTGTGGTATTGATTCGCCCGGGAATCGCGCAGATGAACGGCAGCATGGCGGGTAAACCCGTAGAATCGGCGCAGCAATCGCCGCAAACACGCACCGTTCCTTGTGCTCGCGCCATCCGCCCGAGCACCAGACCAGCCCCACACCACGGGTTCTCCGAACGATCCGCCCGACCGTTGGCCGTCGCACTTCCGGTGCGAAGACTGCCGCACGGGCAGGCATCGAACAGCCGACAGGCCCAGCCAAATGATGGCGGCCGGTTTGCATGTTCCGCATCGGCGCTCGCGCATGGCATTGGCACGCACCTCCTTTTTCTGTCACCACCCACGGCCGAGATCCCCATGTCCCGCTCAATTTCGCTTCCTTCCGGCGCTGTCGCGCCGTCGACTGGCCTGTCACGCAAGGACGTCCAGACGCTGGGCTTGTCCGCACTCGGCGGCACGCTCGAGTTTTACGATTTCGTGATCTACGTGTTTTTTGCCGCGGTGCTGGGCAAGCTGTTTTTCCCGGTCGACATGCCCGACTGGTTGCGCCAGTTGCAGACGTTCGGCATCTTTGCAGCGGGCTACCTTTCGCGGCCGCTGGGCGGCATTGTCATCGCGCATTTCGGCGACATCCTGGGCCGCAAGCGCATGTTCACGCTCAGCATCTTCATGATGGCCGTGCCCACACTGGTGATCGGCCTGCTGCCGACCTATGCCAGCATCGGCGTGGCGGCGCCACTGCTGCTGCTCGCCATGCGCGTGTTGCAGGGAGCGGCCATCGGCGGCGAGATGCCGGGCGCCTGGGTGTTCGTGGCGGAGCATGTGCCGGCCAGGCGTTACGGCCTGGGCGTGGGTACGCTCACCGCCGGTATCACGGGCGGCATCTTGCTGGGCTCGCTGGTCGCCATGGTGGTGAACCGCTCGTACGATCCGGCCGAAGTGAGCGCTTTCGCCTGGCGCATTCCGTTCATCCTGGGCGGGGCCTTCGGGTTGGTGTCGGTCTACCTGCGTCGCTTTTTGCACGAGACGCCGGTGTTCAAGGCCCTGTCGCAGCGGCGCCAGGGGGCGCGCGAACTGCCGCTCAAGACCATCCTCCGCGACCACCGCGGCGCCTGCGTCCT
The DNA here is from genome assembly GCA_028292075.1 of Rhodoferax sp. The sequence continues at coordinate 2,364 of JAQGNA010000410.1, forward strand.
CGTGGCGCTCCTGACCTGGGTGCTGTCGGCCGCCATCGTGGTGGTTGTCCTCATCACGCCGAATTACCTCCAGAAAGTGCATGGCATCGCCCCGGCGCTGGCGTTGGAAGCCAATGCGGTCGCGACGCTGATGCTCACGCTGGGCTGCATCGCGATGGGGTGGGCGACCGACCGCGTCGGCACCCGGCCGGTGATGCTGGTCGGATTCGGCGGCCTGCTGGTCACCTCTTATCTCTTCTACATGGGCCTGCCGGGGACGCCGGCTTTACTGGTCCTCGGCTATGGGTTGGTTGGCTTCTTCGTCGGGGTCATCGCCCTGGTGCCGATCGTTGGCGTAAGGGCTTTTCCGGCAGCGGTGCGGTTCTCCGGCCTTTCGTTCGCCTACAACATGTCCTATGCGATCTTTGGCGGCCTCACGCCGATCATCATCACGCTCTGGCTGCAAAAAGACCCGTTGGCGCCAGCGCACTATGTCGCGGCGTTGGCTGCACTCGGCTTCCTGTTGGGGCTGCTGCCGATCTCGGGACGCGGGCATCTGGAGAATCCCGCGGATGCGGGCGAGGCGCCCCTCGCGGGCTGACACAATGCGGGCATGACCACTTCCCGACAGAAACTGCTGCAGGCCTTCGATGGGCTGCTGCAACCCGCCCGGTTCAAGGACTACGGTCCGAACGGCCTGCAGGTCGAAGGCCGGTCCGAGGTGCGCTCCATCGTATCGGGCGTGACGGCCAGCCGAGCGCTGATCGAAGCGGCCGTCGAGGCAGGCGCCGATGCCATCTTCGTGCACCATGGCCTGTTCTGGCGCGGCCAGACCGGCACGGTGACAGGCTGGATGAAGCAGCGGCTTGCGTTGCTGCTGGCCCATGACATCAACCTCTTCGCCTACCACTTGCCGCTGGACGCGCACCCTACGCTGGGCAATAACGCGCAGTTGGGCCGTATGTTGGGGCTGGCGGCGGGTTGGGGCGCTGATGCCGATCAGCCTGGTGCCGATGAGTCTGGTGCGGGTGGCGCCAATTTAAGCCGCGCCCGCTTCGGCGACCAGGATCTTGGCTGGCTTGGGCGCGCCGCCGACGGCCGGGCGTTTGCGTCCGCCGAGGCCCTGGCCGAGCAGGTCAGGCAGGCACTGGGCCGGCCCGTTACGCTTGTCGCGCCTTCAAACAAGCCGATCGAACGCCTGGCCTGGTGCACCGGCGGCGCACAGGGCTACTTCGAGGCGGCCATTGCCGCCGGCGCCGACGCC
>JAQGNA010000412.1 GCA_028292075.1 Rhodoferax sp.
CAGGAGCCCACCATGGGCGCCGAAGATTTCGCCTTCATGCTGCAGGCCAAGCCGGGCGCCTATGTGTTCATCGCCAACGGCGACGGCGACCACCGCGAGATGGGCCACGGCGGAGGCCCCTGCGTGCTGCACAACCCGAGCTACGACTTCAACGACGACCTGATTCCGCTCGGCGCCACCTACTGGGTGCAGCTGGCCGAAGCCTGGCTGGCACCCAAACGCTGAGGGCCGGCACCATGATCGGCGTCACCGCGGCGTTCTCTCCGAGCTACGCGACGGCGCGGCTCAAGTTCCTTGAAGCGGCGGCCGGCGCCGGCCTGGCGGTGGTGTCGTACCAGCACCCCGAGGCCGGACGCGATGGCGAGACGCTGGCGATGGACGTGGCGCTCGACGGCCCCCACGACGCCGAGCGCCTTCTCATCGTGACCAGTGCCTGCCATGGTGTCGAAGGCCATGCCGGCAGCGGCGTGCAGGTGTTCGCGCTGCACGACACCGAGTGGCGCGAGAAGGCCCGGCGCGCCGGTGTCTCGGTGCTGTATGTGCATGCGCTCAACCCCTACGGCTTTTCGCACACGCGCCGCGTGACGCAAGAGAACGTCGATCTCAACCGCAATTTCCATGACTTCACGCAGCCGCTGCCGGTCAACCTGGCCTACCGCGACGTGCATGCCATGCTGCTGCCCGCCGAATGGCCGCCAAGCCTGACCAACACCGGCGCCATCGCGCTGTATGTGGCCACCCACGGACCCAAGGCGCTGCAGGCCGCCATCTCGCAGGGCCAGCACGAGTTTCCCGACGGGCTGTTCTATGGCGGCACCGCGCCCACGTGGAGCAACCTGACCTGGCGCAAGACGCTGCAGTCGTATGCCGCCCGCGCCCGGCGGCTGGGCTGGATCGACCTGCACACCGGCCTTGGCCCGAGTGGCATCGGCGAGCGCATCTTTGCCTGCCGCAACGACCCGGCGGCGCTTCAGCGTGCCCGGGCCTGGTGGGGTGACAAGGTCACCTCGATCTACGACGGCTCATCGACATCGGCGTTCCTGACGGGCCTGGTCTTCAACGCCGTTTACGACGAATGTCCGCATGCCGAATACACCGGCATCGCCCTCGAGTTCGGCACCGAGCCGCTGCTGCAGATGATGCAGGCCCTGCGCGGCGACCACTGGCTGCACCAGCACCCTGAGGCGCCGGCGGCACTGGCGGTCGACATCAAGCGGCAGCTGCTCGACGCGTTCTATGTCGACACCGACGCCTGGAAAGGCCAGCTGATCAGCCAGGCGCGACAGGCGATGTTCCAGGCGGTGGACGGTCTGGCCGCGTGAGCGAACGCATGCCGCAGGTCATCGGGCGCTGACTTGCGGCGCCCATGCGGCCCGGCCGTGCGGCCGTGCGGCAGAGGGCGGGGCGCTGACCATGCGCCGCCAGGTTCAGTCGCCGAACCGCCGTGCCGCCATTTCCAACAGGCCATCGAAAATGAGGTTGTCGACCAGCTCGAACTCGACCGACATGCTCGGCGCCATCTTCCAGCCGGCGCCGCCGGTCATGGTGCAGACGGGCTCCGCGCCGCAATGCGCGCGCACATGCTGCACCATGCGTTCCACCGCACCCGCAATCGCATAGGTGCCGCCGCTGGTGAGGGCGTCGCTGGTGTTGGTGGGAAACTCACGCACTTCGCCGGTGGGCACGTGCAGGCCCGCCGTGCCCGATTCGAGGGCGCGCAGCATGATGCCGTGGCCGGGCAGGATCAGGCCGCCGAGGAAGCGGCCGCTGGCGTCGATGGCCTCCACCGTCACCGCCGTGCCGACCATCACCACCACCATCGGCTGCATGGCGCCGCGCGCCAGCATGCGGTGGCGTGCGCCGATCATGGCAACCCAGCGGTCGGCACCGAGGCGGGCGGGATGGTCGTAGCCGTTCACCACCCCGGCTTCTTCGACGCTGGAGACGACCCACTGCGGCGTGACGTCCCAGATCTCCATCTGCTCGTGCACGCGGCGCTTGACGGCGTCGCCGGCGACGATGCAGCCCAGCATGCGCGTGGGCGTGGCGAGCGAGCTCCACGGGCCGTCGGCGAGCTTGTCGATGTTCTCCAGGAATTCGGCGCCATGCGCGAGAAGCCGGGCACCCGGGCGGGGTTCGGCATATTGGGACCACTTCAGCCGCGTGTTGCCAATGTCGATTGCGAGGAAGGTCATCCCGTTGTCTCCGTATTGGCGTCGAGCCCGGAGACCAGTCGTCCAGGCGCGCCCATTATCATCAAACCATGTTCCCCATCGTACAAACTTCTTCGGGTGCAAGTGCATACGATCGCGGGCATCTCTACGGTCGCGCTGCGGCTGCGCGGGTGGCCCAGAGCCTCGCCACTTACGCGCGCCTGTTTGCTTTCTGCGGCATCGCCTGGCGGGACGCGCGGGCGCTGGCCATGCGCTACCTGCCGGTCATCGACGCGCTCGACGGCAGTCTGGTGAGTGAACTGCAGGGCATTGCGGACGGCAGTGGGCAGCCGTTCGACGCCATCCTGGCGCTCAACTGCCGCACCGAGATCCTTCCTTCGAGCTACCTGAACGGCGAGCCGCATGCGGCCGGCGCGGCACTCGCGGCCAATGCGGCCGAGGGCCTGGAGGATTGGTCGGAATGCACGGCGATGTGCGTGGCGGCCAGCGCCAGCGCCGACGGCAATGCGTGGTTCGCGCAGAACTGGGACTGGCTCGGCCGCCAGCGCGCGGCACTGGTCCTGCTCAAGACCGTGGACGCCGCCGGCATGGGCCTCACCACGCTGACCGAGGCCGGCATGCTGGCCAAGATCGGCATGAACGACGCGGGCTTCTGCCTGGGCCTGAACATCGTGCGGTCGCTGGGCGACGGTGCCGTGCCCGGGCTGCCGGTGCATGTGCTGCTGCGCCACCTGCTTTCATGCCGTTCGGTGGCGCATGCGCGCGAGCGGCTGGCGATGCTGCAGCCGCTGGGGTTCGGTGCCGCATCGAACATTCCGTGCGCCGATGCGGAAGGCGAGGCGGCCTGCTTCGAGGTGGCGCCAGCCGGTTGGGCGGAACTGCGGCCGGTGAACGGCGTGGTCGTGCACACCAACCATTTCCAGTGCGAAACGCTGCAGCCGCACCAGGCGCCGATGGGCGCCTTTGTCTCGAGCGAGCCGCGGCTGGCCACCGCCGAACAGCATGCGGTGCGCGGCCCCATCGGGTTCGAGGCGCTGCAGGCTTTTCTGCGCGATGACAGCGGCGGCCTGCTCGGCATCTGCCGCGGGCCGAACCCCGAATGGCCAGCCGAGGGCCGCATCGAAAGCGTGGCCGGCATCATCATGCACCCGGCGACGCGCAGCATCTGGATCGCGCCCGACGTGCCGAACCGCGTGGACTTTTCGCGGGTCTGAGTCCTGGCAACGCGGACCGCCGCAGCGCCGATTGTTGGCGCACCGGAACAAATGAATTCGCCCGGCGCGGATTGATCGACCGGTGCTTCGCGCCTAGAGTCCAGGGCATGGCAGACCGCGTCGGGCTGCCGCCGCCACTTCGATTCGGGTTCATTCCATGGTCACCAACACCTCTCAGAAAATCGCCTTCATCACCGGAGGCAACCGCGGCATCGGCTACGAGACCGCGCTGCAACTCGGCCAACTCGGCATCGTGCCGGTGATCGGCGTGCGCAGTGCCGATGCGGGCAAGGCCGCGCTCGCCTCGCTTCAGCGGGCTGGCGTGGAGGCCGAGTTCATCGTGTTCGACGCCACCCGGCGCGCCGACCGCCAGGCCGCATACGACCACTTTGCCCAACGTGCCGGCCGGCTCGACATCCTGGTCAACAATGCGGGCGTGTACCTCGAAGGCGAGCCCGGCGTAGCCCAGGCGCATACCGCCTCCACCGTGCCGGAACATGTGCTGCGCGACACGCTCGAGACCAACTTTTTCGCACCCGTGGCGCTCACCCAGCTGCTGCTGCCGCTGCTGAAGCGCGCGCCGGCCGGCCGGATCGTGAACCTGGCCAGCATCCTGGGTTCGCTCACGCTGCACAGCGACCCCGCTTCGCCGATCTACGATGCCAAGGCCACCGCCTACGACACCTCCAAGACCGCGCTCAACGCCTATACCGTGCACCTGGCCCATGAACTGAGGGACACCACGGTGAAGGTGAACTCGGCCCACCCCGGCTGGGTGCAGACCGCCATGGGCGGCAGCGCCGCGCCGATGAGCGTGGCCGACGGCGCGAAGACCAGCGTGATCCTGGCCACGCTGGCGGCCGACGGGCCCAACGGCGGCTTCTTCCACCTGCACGACGCGCTGCCCTGGTAGGCCATCATGCAAGTTCAAATGTCATCAGGTGCAGACAATGTCACCACCCATGCCCACGCTGGTGCCAACCCGGCCGACCAGCTGTTTGCCCGCTCGCCACGCGCCGCATGGCTGGCGGTCGCCTCCATGGCGGTGGGCACCTTTGCCACCGTCACCACCGAATTCCTGCCCATCGGGCTGCTCACCAACATCGCCGAAGGGCTGGGGGTGTCCGAGGGTACGGCGGGGCTGATGGTGACCACCCCGGGCATCGTGGCGGCGCTGGCCGGCCCGGGGCTGATCGTGTTGTCGGGCCGGCTCGATCGCCGCGCGGTGCTGCTGGCACTGTCGGCGCTGCTGGTGGTCTCGAACCTGCTCGCGGCCTTTGCGCCAAATTTCGGCACCATGCTGGTCGCACGCTTTTTCCTGGGACTGTGCGTCGGAGGCTTCTGGACCTTCGCGCCCAGCGCCACCGGCCACCTGGTGCCGGCGACACTGCTGCCGCGAGCGATGTCGCTGGTGCTCGCCGGCATCTCGGTGGCCACCGTGTTCGGCGTGCCCGCGGGTGCGCTGCTGGGCAACCTCGCGGGTTGGCGCGCCGCCTTCGGCGTGGCGGCGGCGCTGGCGGCGGCGGTGCTGCTGTGCCAGGCCTGGCTGCTGCCGGCCATGCCACCAGCGCGCGCCATTGGCCCACGCGACCTGCTGACGCCACTGGCCCGGCCCATGGCGCGGGTGGGGCTGCTGGCGGTCCTGTTCCTCATTTCGGGGCACTTTGCCGCCTACACCTACCTCAAGCCGCTGCTGCAACAGGTGTTCGGCCTGTCGCCTGGCGCTGTCACGGCACTGCTCCTGGTGTATGGCGCGGCCGGCTTCGTCGGCACCTTCGCTGGCGGCAGCATGGTGGCGCGGAGCGTGCGCGGCACGACACTGCTGGCGGCGCTAGGCATCGCAGCCGTGCTGCTGGCGGCGGCCCTGGCAGGCGGGCGGATGGCGGGCGGCGGCGCCGGCAGCCAGGCCATGGCGGCGGCGGTGGTGTTGCTCTGGGGCATGGCCTTCGGCCTGATCCCGGTGGCGTTGACCAGCTGGATGATCGAGGCCGTACCCGACGCCCAGGAGGCCGGGCAGGCCTTGCTGGTCAGCGGATTCCAGGTGGCCATCGCACTGGGCGCGGCGCTGGGTGGCGTGGCAGTGGACGGCCATGGGGTGGCCAGCGCCATGCTGCTGGGCAGTGCATCGGCGCTGGTCGCGGCGGTCGTGGTGGGCTGGTCAAGCCGCCCGCGTTCATGGCAGACCGCAGGGACGCCGGGAACGTCGGCCAGGGCGCCTGGCACCGTCGCCTGCGGTGCGCCGGACTGAGCCTCGATCCGGCGAACCGAACTCGCCCGGGACGCCGACACCGCCACTGGCGTCAGGATGTCGGTCGCAGGTTGTCATCGATCGATGACACAAAGGCCATGCACCCACGCCGCGGCGGCGAAGATGGGAGGCTTTCTCCGCGCCGTCAGCCGACGTAGGCCTGGATGGATTCCGCCACCATGGCGCCGGCCTTCTTGCGGCCGGCTCCCGAGAGGATCGGCGAGGCCAGACCGTGGCGCAGGGTGGCCAGTCCGATCACCTGCGACGCGATGAGCGCGGCGCGGACCTCGGTGTCGCGGCCACGCAGCAGCTTGGCCAGCGGCCGCACGAATTCGGCATGGAAGCGATCGGACACCAGGGCGGCGATGGGCGGGTTTCCGGTGGCGCACAGCAGCACGCTGAGGGCCGCGAGGCCGGCTGGCGCAGCGCTCTTGTTTCGGTCTTCGGCGCCGAGCACCTGTTCGACCAGGGCGTTGCCGAGGGTGTCGAGGCTGGAGGCAAGGTCGGGGTGGAGCGCGAAACCGCCGGTGATGACTTCGGCGAACAGGTTGTCCTTGCCGCCGAAGTAGCGGTTCACCAGCGCGGCATCGACCCCGGCATCGGCAGCGATTTCGCGCGTGCCGACGTTTTCAAAGCTGTTTTGCGAGAAGCGGGTGCGCGCGGCGGCGAGGATGCGTTCACGGGTGCCGGCCGCGTTTCGGGCCGGGGCGGGGGGTGGCGGAGCGATAGTTTTTGTTCTCACCGGATTTCCTGTTCGCGAAGTTCACCGCATTTTTTCATCGGATGTTGACAAA
>JAQGNA010000441.1 GCA_028292075.1 Rhodoferax sp.
ACTTCCTGGAACATAAGGAATGCCTCGCCGCCAATCCGCGCATCTACGGCCAGTTGGTCGCCGTGCTCGGCAAGTACAGCAAATTTGCGAGTGCCGGCGAAAAGGCAGCGGTGCGCCAGGCGCCCGAAGCCGTGGAAAGCCTGAGCCTGACCGCACCGGCTGATGCGGCCGATGCGGCCGATGCCGCCGTTGCGACCGTTGCGACCGAGGCGGCGCCGTCCGCCGACTCCGCGCCAGCGGCTACGGCTTCTGGCAAATCCGAAGACGCGCCTTTCTAAAGCACCGAGAGCGGGCCGCCGGCCGGCCTCCCGGCCCGGCTCACTCGTCGTCGCCGTACTTCTTGGCGATGGTGTGGAAGTCGTCCGCCACTTCGATGAAGGCGTCGGTCATGTCCGGGTCGAAATGCGTGCCGCGTCCCTTGGTCACGATGCCACAGGCCGCTTCATGCGTGAACGCCGGCTTGTAGACACGTCGGCTGATCAGCGCGTCGTACACGTCGGCCACCGCCATGAGCCGCGCGGAGATGGGAATCGCGTCGCCCGCCAGGCCCATCGGATAACCTGAACCGTCCCACTTTTCCTGGTGGCTGTAGGCGATCTCCTTGGCCAGCGTCAGGAACACCACCTGCATGCCCAGCCGCCGTTCGGCGTCTTCGATGGCATTGCGGCCCAGCGTCGTATGGGACTTCATGACTTCGAATTCTTCCGGCGTCAGCTTGCCCGGCTTGAGCAGGATCACATCAGGAATGCCGATCTTGCCAATGTCGTGCAGCGGCGCCGACTTGAAGAGCAACTCGATGTTGCGATCCGTCAGAAACTCCGCAAAACGGGGATGGTGGCGCAGCCGCTCGGCCAGGCATTTCACATAGAGCTGCGTGCGGCGGATGTGGTTGCCGGTTTCGTTGTCGCGGGTCTCGGCAAGCGAGGCCATCGCCATGATGGTGACGTCCTGGATCGCGTGGACCTCCAACGTGCGCAATGCCACCTCACGCTCCAAGAACTCGCTCTTGTCGCGCAGGAAGTCGGCCGAGGCCTTGAGGGCCAGGTGCGCCCGCACCCGCGCCAGCACGATGGGCGGGCTGATCGGCTTGGTGATGTAGTCGGCCGCACCCAGCTCCAGGCCCTTGGTCTCGTCCTCCACCTCGGAGCGGGCGGTCAGAAAGATGACGGGAATGTCGCGCGTTCGCGGCTCGGCTTTCAGCTGCCGGCAGACCTCGTAGCCGTCGATGTCCGGCATCATGATGTCGAGCAGGATCAAGTCGGGCGGCACCTCGCCATTGGCGATGCGCAGGCCCTTTTCGCCGTGATTGGCCACCTTGACACGGTAGTGGTCCTTGAGCAGCGAGCTCATGAGCGAGAGATTGTCCGGCGTGTCGTCGATCACCAGGACGGTGACGACAGGTTTCGCGGAGAACGCACTTGCAAAGTCCATGGATGATTCGTCTTCAGCAAAAACCGCCAGAAATTGCGGTGGTTGCCGACGCGCACCCGCATCCAGTAACCGCCTCCAGCTCATCACTGTAATACGCTTCCGTCGATTCGCAATGCTTCTTTGTCCAGATTTCGATCATGCGGCGGCCCGCAGGGGTCCACCGCGCCACTCGAATCCGGCTTTTGCCGTGGCGCTGGCGCAGGGTGGCGGAATGGCCGGCTGGCTACACTGTGGGGCTCGCCGCATGCCTCAAAGCCGCGCCTTTTCGGCGTGCGCGCCAGGTCTTTCCGCAGCGCCAGAACCGCGCCGAACCGATTCCCGATGACCACCGCTCCAACCGATTTTTCCGCGCACACGCCCATGATGGCCCAGTATTTCGGGCTCAAGGCGGACCACCCAGACACGCTGGTCTTCTACCGCATGGGAGATTTCTACGAGCTTTTCTACGCCGATGCCGAAAAGGCAGCGGCCCTGCTCGACATCACGCTGACCCGGCGCGGCCAGTCGGCGGGGCAGCCGGTCTTGATGTGCGGCGTGCCGTTCCATGCGATGGAAGGCTACCTGGCCAAGCTGATCAAGCTGGGCGAGTCGGTTGCAATCTGCGAGCAGGTCGGCGAGGTCACCGGCAAAGGACCGGTCGAACGCAAGGTCGTCCGGGTCGTCACGCCTGGCACGCTGACCGACTCGGAGCTCATGGCCGACAAGGCGGAGTCGATTCTGCTGGCCGTGCACCAGGGCCCGCGCAACACCTGCGGCCTGGCCTGGCTCAGTGTCACGCAGGGCGAGATTCACCTGGGCGAATGCCCCGCCGACGAAATGGAAGCCTGGGTGGCGCGCATCGGGCCGAGCGAGCTGCTGGTCAGCGCCGATGCCAGCGCGGGTTTTGCCGCGCGCATCAAGGCACTCCGCGGCGGTGCGGGCCAGAGCGCGGGCCAGGGCAGCGCACTCTCCACCACGCACCGCCCGGCATGGCAGTTCGACGCGGCTCTTGGCCAACGCAAGCTCCTGCTCCAGTTGCAGGCTGCCAGCCTGGCCGCCTGGCAGGCCGAGCACCTGCCGCAGGCCCATGCCGCGGCCGCCGCGTTGCTGGGTTATGCGGAACACACGCAGGGCCGCGCACTGCCGCATGTGCAGACTCTGCGCGTGCAGCGCGGCGACGCCGGCATCGAGTTGCCGCTCGCCACCCGCCGCAACCTCGAGTTGACGCAAACCCTGCGCGGCGAAGACAGCCCCACCCTTTTCTCTCTGATCGACACCTGCATGACCAGCATGGGCAGCCGCGCGCTGAAACGCTGGCTGCTGGAGCCGCAGCGCGACCGCACCGAGGCGGCCCTGCGGCTGCAGGCCATCACCGTGCTGCGCGAGGCGCCTGCCGCGCCGGCGGGTGGGGGCTGGCAAAAGCTGCGGGAACAGCTCAAGGGCTGTAGCGATGTGGAGCGCATCACCGCCCGCATTGCCTTGCGCCAGGTGCGGCCCCGTGAGCTGGTGGCGTTGCAATACACGCTGCAGAAGGCGTCGCTGCTGACGCCGGCGCTGCAGGTGCAGACAGCGCTTCTGGCCGAGATCTCGGCGCGCCTCATGCCACCGGAAGACTGCATCGCCCTGCTGCGCCGCGCCGTGCTGGAAGAGCCTGCGGCCCTGGTGCGCGATGGCGGCGTCATCAACCACGGCTTCGACGCGGAACTCGACGAACTGCGGG
>JAQGNA010000486.1 GCA_028292075.1 Rhodoferax sp.
GGCGCCGACCACCGCACGCTACAGGTGCGGGGCAAGACCCATCTGCGGGTGTACCAGGCCACCATCGACGAAGGTGACCACGTGCGCCACAGCAGCGGGCAGCGCCACTTCTGCGGCAAATGCGGCAGCGCGCTGTGGCTCTACGATCCGACCTGGCCCGATCTCGTGCACCCGCATGCCAGCGCCATCGACACGCCGCTGCCGCGCCCGCCGGCGCACGTCCACATCATGCTGGACTCGAAGGCGCCCTGGGTCCGCGTGGAGGGCCGGAAGGACGATCAACGCTTCGACCACTACCCGGATTTCTCGCTGAAGGAATGGCACGAGCGGCAGGGACTCTCCGGCGGCATCGAGGCGCCCTCCGCCGAGACTGGCGGCATGCCCGTGGCAGCGCGCAAGCGGGTCAAACCGAGTGGCAAAGCCGAGCCGGCTGGCAAGGACAAGGACAAGGACAAGACAAAGGGCAAGGGCAAGGGGAAAAAATCAGCCGGCAAATCCGCCGAAGAAGCCGCGGCCAAGCCGACCAAACCGGCGAAGAAGTAGCTGGCGGCTGGCCCACGCGCGAGAAAACGCCGCAGCGCGGCACCGACCGGCGGCGGCGCTTGTATGCTTTCGCACCATGTCCAAGGAAGCTCAATTTCAATACGTCGAGGGACAGGGCCGGCCAGGTTTTGCCACGCTGCTGCCCGGGTTCGAACAGGCCAGCGCAGCGGCCGCGCGCCAGGGCGTGTGCGACCTGCGCTACGGTGAGGCGGCCCGCGAAACCTTCGATTTCTTTGCCGCCGAAAAGGCGCGCGCCACGCTGATTTTTTTCCATGCGGGCTATTGGCAGTCGCGCGACAAGTCGACCTTCAGGTTCATCGCGCCCGCCTTCATGCCCTATGGCGTCAACGTGGCGTTGGTCAACTACCCGTTGTGCCCGCACGTGTCGCTGGGCGCGCTGGTGAACGCGGCCCGCCGCGCGGTCGGGGCGGTGCGCGCACGGGCCGATGCGGCAGCCGGCCGCGTGCTGCCGTGCATGGCGGCGGGGCATTCGGCCGGCGGGCACATCGCGGTCGAACTGGCCTTCACGCGCTGGGCGGCGCACCACCCGCCAGGCCGGCCGGTCGATGCCGTGCTGGCCCTGAGCGGCATCTACGACCTGGCACCGCTGCTGGGCACCACGCTTAACGCCAACCTCGGCCTCGACGACGCGGGCGCCATGCGGCATTCGCCACTGTGGCGTGTACCGCCGATGGCACCGCCCGCGCTGTTCGCCGTAGGAGCCGACGAGACACCCGCCTTCCTGGCCCAGAGCCATGCGATGCACCAGGCCTGGCGCGAGGCCGGCCATGCCGCGAGCCTGCTCACCGTGGGCGGCGCCGACCACTTCACACTGCTCTCGGCGCTGGTCGATCCGCAGAGCCGCCTGCACCGCGATGCGCTGGCGTTGATCGACCGCGTGGCCAGGCGCTGACCGCTACCTTACAGAAGGATGGTGCCTCTTTCGTTGCGGGCCACTCAGTCCCGCGCCGGCACCGGCCCCACGTAGCGGCCACGCGGCCGGATCACCTGCGCCGTGCCGAGCTGTTCGAGCCCGTGCGCCAGCAGGCCCACGCTGCGGGCCGTGGCGAACAGCGCAAAGGCGGCGTCGGCCGGCAACCGGTGATGCGCCACCATGGCGGCCAGGGCCACGTCGATGTTGGGCTGCAGGCCGGTCAGTTGCGTGGCCTTTTCGATGAAACGCGCGATCACCCGCGGCGGCTCGAACAGGGCCAGCAGGGCCGCCGCGCGGGGGTCGCCGTCGGGGTAGATGTGGTGGCCGAAGCCGGCCAGAGGCTGGCCGGTCGACAGGTGGTGGGCCAGCACCTGGTCCTCGCCCACGCGCTCGACTTCATCGAACAGGGCCTGCACCCGGCCGGAGGCGTCGCCGTGCAGCGGCCCCGACAGCGTGCCCAGCCCCGCCAGCAGGCAGGCCGACAGCGAGGCGCCGGTCGAGGCGGCGATGCGCGCGGCAAAAGCGGAGCTGGTGAGCTCGTGGTCGGCCAGCAGCACCATGGCCGTGCGCAGCTGTTCGGCCACCTTCGGCGCCTGCTGCCAGCCCTGGGCAAAACGCAGGTGAAGCGGCGCGTCGCCCGGCTGCGCGCCGAAGGCATTGGCCAGCCGGCCCACCAGCCGCTGCCCTTCCTGGTGCAGCACGCGGGTCAGCCGGCCTCGGGTCGAATGCCCAACGGCTGCCAACCCGCCCAGCACGGTGAAGGCGGCCACCCGGCCGGGCTTGAAGCCCCGGGCCGCGGGCGTGGCACAGCCGAAGTCCACCGCCTGGCTTGCCGCCCACAGGCACTGCGCGGCTTCTTCCAGCGTGGCCGCGGCGGCGAGCTGAACCGCGTCCTGCCCGCGGTAGAACGGGCGGCCGCGGAAGAAGCCGCACAGGGCGGTGGGAATGCTGGGCTCGGTGCCGAACAGTGTGTTGGCCGCCACGGTCTCGTGCTTGCGGCCGGCCTGCTTGCGCCGGGCAAGCCCTGCCACGTCTTCGGCGCGGTAGAGGCTGCGCCGCGTGTCGACCGGGTCGGGCGCCACCTCGAGCTTGCCGCGGCTCACATAGGCGTAGACGGTCTGGGGGCGCACGCCGAGCTGAGCACAGGCCTCGTTCATTGAAATCCAGGAAGCCATGGCGGTCCGACCAAAATTAATTTATGTTGATTTTATACATCAATATTGACCTATTCATCAATGCATTACTACCATGCGTCCATCTGCAAGCGGGCATCCCGGCCCAGCATGCTCACCATCCTCACGATGCCCAACCTTCCTTCATGCCCTCCATGAAACCGCACATCCTCCAGCTCAACCCCATCCTCATCCCGTCGGTCAACGACCAGCTCGCCACGCGCTACAACGTGCACAAGCTCTTCGAGATCGCCGACCAGGCCGGATGGCTGCGTGAACATGGTGGCAGCATCGTCGCGGTCATCACCGGAGGACACACCGGCATCTCGCGCGACATGCTCGAGCAGCTGCCGCGGCTCAAGGTGGTGGCCGTCAACGGCGTGGGCACCGACGCGGTCGACCTGCCCTACTGCCGGGCGCGCGGCCTGCCGGTCACGGCGACGCTCGGCGCGCTGACAGAGGACGTGGCCGACCTCGCCATCGGCCTGTTGATCGCGGCCTGCCGCAACCTCTGCGCCGGTGACCGCTTCGTGCGCGACGGCCAATGGGAACTGCATCCGCAGCCGAGCGCCATTCCGCTGGCGCGCCGCTTCAGCGGCATGCGCGTCGGCATCGTCGGCATGGGCCGTGTGGGCCGGGCGGTCGCCACCCGGGCTGCGGCCTTTGGCTGCCCGATCAGCTATACCGACCTGCGGCCCATGGACGACGTGCCGCACCATTTCGTGGCCAACCTGCTCGACCTGGCGCGTGACGCCGACGCGCTGGTGCTGTGCGCGGCCGCCGACCAGGCCGAAGGCATCGTCGACGCAGCCGTGCTCGAAGCGCTCGGCCCGCGCGGCTTCCTCGTCAACGTGGCCCGCGGCCGGTTGGTGAACGAGGCCGATCTCGCCGCCGCCATCAGTGCCGGCCGCATCGCCGGCGCGGGGCTCGACGTGTTTGTCGACGAGCCGCGGGTGCCGCTGGCGCTGCGACAGTCCGACCAGGTCACCCTGCAGGCCCATCGCGCCAGCGCCACGTGGGAAACCCGCACCGCCATGGCGCAGATGGTGCTGGACAGCGTCATGCAGGCCCTGGCGGGCGAGCGCCCCAACATGAGCCTGACGACCTGACGACCTGACGAGTTGCCTTCAGGTCATCGCCTGAAGACATCGTCCAACGACATGAGAGCCCGCGCAAGGGCCAACGGGAAAACGGGAACACGGGAAAAACGGCCGACCGGCCACCCATCCACACGGAGACAACACCATGAAAACCCGGCGCACCGCCATCAGCATCACCCTCTCCCTGGCCGCCGCCCTCTGCGCGGCAGCCACGGCACCGGCCTTCGCCCAGGCCTTTCCTTCGCGCCCCGTCACCCTGGTGGTGCCCTTCCCGCCGGGCGGCGGCACCGACACCGGGGGCCGCGTCATCGCCGAGCAGCTGAGCCGTCGCTGGGGCCAACCGGTGCTGGTGGAAAACAAGGGCGGCGCCGCCGGCCAGATCGGCGCCGAGTT
>JAQGNA010000503.1 GCA_028292075.1 Rhodoferax sp.
CCCTCCCCCACTGGGGGAGGGCCGGGGTGGGGGCGGTCCCCGATTCGCGCGTGCCCGCCGAGCCCCTCACCCTGGCCCTCTCCCCAGAGGTGCGAGGGAACAACACCACGCGCGCCTGCCTCCACTCCCTCCCCCACTGGGGGAGGGCCGGGGTGGGGGCGGTACCACGTTCCCGCCTGCCCGCCGCACCCCTCACCCTTGCCCTCTCCCCAAAGGGGCGAGGGAACAAGACATGAGCGGCTTCCTCCTCAAGCGATTCCTCCAGGCGATCTTCGTCGTGCTGGTGGTCTCGCTCTTCGTCTCCTACGCCGTGCGGCTGTCCGGCGACCCGGCGCTCATGCTGAGCCAGGGCGCCGGCAGCGTGACCGAGCAGGACCTCGTCCACATCCGCACCGGCCTGGGCCTCGACCGGCCCTTCGGCGTGCAGTACGCCGAATTCCTGCGGGGTGCCGTGGTCGGCGATTTTGGCAAGAGCTTCATGGGCGGCACGCCGGTGTCCCGCCTGATCGCCGATGCATTGCCCGCCACCCTCGCCCTGGCGCTGGTGTCGCTGCTGCTGTCGGTGCTGGTGTCCGTGCCCCTGGGCATCCAGGCCGCCGTGCACAAGGGCAAGGGCATCGACCAGGCGATCCGGATCGTGTCGCTGGTGGGCCTTTCGTTCCCGAACTTCTGGCTGGCGATCATGCTGGTGCTGCTGCTGGCCATCACCTTCCCGATCCTGCCGCCTTCGGGCTGGGACGGCCCGGCCAGCCTGGTGATGCCGGCGCTGACCATGGCCATCATTCTTTCGGCCACCAATGTGCGGCTGGTGCGCACGGCCATGCTGGAGACGCTATCGGCGCAGTACATCATGGTGGCGCGCGCCAAGGGCCTGAAGGACCGCGTCGTGCTCTACAAGCATGCGCTGCGCAACTGCGCGATCCCGCTCATCACCTACATCGGCCTGCAGTTCGGCAACCTGATCGGCGGCATCGTGGTGGTGGAACGCGTGTTCAACTGGCCCGGCCTCGGCACGCTGGCCTTCGAGGCCATCGCAAGCCGCGACTACCCGGTGCTGCAGGGCACCGTCACCGTGCTGTCGGTCATGATCGTCGGCGTCAACCTGCTGGTCGACATCGCCTACGGGCTGGTCGATCCGCGCATCCGCAACAAGTGATGACATGGTCGCACCCACCCTGACCCCTGCCACCCCGGTGGCACCCATCGCACCCCTAGCACCCATCGCCCGCATCGCCCAGTGGCGCTCGCTCGAGTTCGTGCTGGGCGTGCTGCTCACCGGCGCCATGCTCACGCTGGTGCTGCTCTCCGGCTGGCTGTTCCCGGACGGCGGCTCGGCCATGGACCTGGGCGCCCGCCTCACCCGGCCCTTCACCAGCTGGGCGCATCCGCTCGGTGCCGATGCACTCGGCCGCGACGTGCTGGCCCGCGTGCTGGTGGGTGGCCGCATCTCGCTGCTCGTCGGCTTCACCTCGGTGCTGGGCGCATCGGTGATCGGCATCACCATCGGGCTGATCGCCGGCTATTACCGCGGCTTCTGGGACATGCTGCTGATGCGCTGCGTCGATGTGCAGCTGGCCCTGCCGTTCATTCTGATCGCGCTGACCTTCATCTCGATCCTCGGTGGCGGACTGTTCAACATCATCCTGTTCATGGTGATCTCGCAATGGGTGCAGTTCGCGCGGCTGGTGCGCGGCATGGTGCTGCAGGTGCGCGAGCGCGAGTTCGTGCAGGCGGCGCGGGCCTTCGGCGTGCGCGACCTGGCCATGGTGCGGCACCACATCCTGCCCAACGTCATCGGCCCGGTCATCATCCTCATGACGCTGAACGTGGCCAACAACATCCTGCTCGAATCGAGCCTCACCTTCCTCGGCCTCGGCGTCGACCCGCTCATTCCGAGCTGGGGCGGCATGCTGGCCGACGGCCGCACCTACATGCAGACCGCATGGTGGATCAGCGTGTTCCCCGGCGTGGCCATCATGCTGACGGTGCTCGGCCTGAACCTCCTCGGCGACTGGCTGCGCGACCGCATCGACCCCACCGGAAAACTCTGATGACCACGCTGTTCGACCAGACCTTTCACCGCACACTCGACGAATGGCTGCGGCAATTCACGCAGCCCGAATGGCGCGGCGCCCGCATCGAAGGCTGGCTGTTCGAAGGTGTGGCCGCGCGCCGCCAGGCCGAACGCCGCCTGGCCGAGGCCGGGGTCGCGGCCCGCCTGCGCAGCGCCTACAAGCCGCTGGTGTTTCACTTCCTCGAAGAAGTGGATGCGAGCACCCTGGCCGCCGTCGACATCGTCTACCCGGTGCATGCCGAGGCATCGCCACCGCGCTTCTTGCAGGAGGCCTATCCCCTGGCGGCCTTGCTGCCGCATGCCCGCGTGAACTTCATTCCGGGCGGCGACGACCTGCACTACCACCTGGCACTGACCCACCACGACGGCTCGCGCAGCCACGCGAAGGTGTGGGCACCCAACCGCGTGCACAACGACCCGCAAGGCCTGGTGCATCTCTCGCCCACCGGCTGGCTCCGCGCGACCCGCCCCGGCGCCAGCCAGCCCGAGATCGACCTTCCGCAGCGCACCGACCACGAACAGATCTTCACGCAGATCCTCGAGACGGTGGGCGGCCATCCGTGGCCGGCCGAGGAGCCGTATTTCGAGCGCCTGGACATCCGCGTCGACCTGCCCGGCATCGCCCAGCGGCTGCCCGTGGACCACGAGACCATCAGCAGCCTCGAAGGCCTGCACGAGGACATCTATTTTTCGCTGCTCGAGATGTTCCAGCGGCGCTCGGGCCGCCCCGCGCTGGACCGCCGCCTGCAGCCCGGCCAGATCGTGCCCGATGTGCGCGCCACCCTGCGCGCACCACGCCTGCGCATCACGCAGCGCCATTTCGATGCGCAGGCCCAAGACCTGTGCGCGGCCGCCCTGCCCGATGCCGACGGCCCGCTGGCGCAGCTTGGCGACCCGCCATCGCCACGCCGCATTGCGGCCGCCCTGCGCGCGCTGGGTGGCCAGCCGTTCCAGGCCACCAGCCGCCAGGGCCGCCCGGTGGCCGGCATGTACCGTGCCGGTGCCGGTGCGCCGGTGTTCATCAGCGGAGGACAACACGGCAACGAGACCTCGGGCGTGGTGGGCGCCCTGCGCGCCGCCGAGGTGCTGCAGCGTGAGCGCGAAGCCCATTTCGCACTGATGCCGCTGGAGAACCCCGACGGCTTTGCCCTGCACCGCGAATTGCGCGCCCAGCACGCCGGCCACATGCACCATGCGGCCCGCTACAGCGCACTCGGCGACGACATCGAATACCGCGAACAGGCACCGTTTTACGAACGCGAGGGGCGGCACCAGGCGCTGGCGCTGTCGCGGGCGCAGCTGCACCTCAACCTGCATGGTTATCCGGCGCACGAATGGACGCGGCCGTCGTCGGGCTATGTACCGCGCGGCTTCGAGCTGTGGACGATTCCGAAAGGCTTTTTTCTGATCCTGCGCCACCACCCCGGCTGGCGCGGCGAGGCCGAAGTGCTGCTGCAGCGCGTGAGCGCCGCCCTGGCCGAACTGCCCGGCCTGGCGGCTTACAACGCGCGGCAGATGGCGCTGTACGAACGCCATGCCGGCGCGCTGCCTTTCCAGGTCATGCATGGCATCGCCTATTCCGTGAGCGAGGTGGACCGACCCGGTGCGCCGGTCACCCTCATCACCGAATTTCCGGACGAGACGGTCGACGGCGACGCCTTCCGCTTTGCCCACACGGTTCAGATGCGCACCGTGCTGGCCGCGGTGTCGGCATGGCAGTCGCTGGCCCGGGTTGCACCCTGATGCGGGCAAGCGATCGTTTGGGTTACAACCCCACGCTAGGCGCGATATTTGCATCGCCAAGTCGACGGTCCATCATCGAGCGTTGACCGACATGTTTCCCGATCTCTCTTTCCCCACGAAATCTGACTTCTCTGGAGCAACCATGACCTTTAAATTTGCCCGGGCGGCCTTCGCCGTCGCCACCATTGCCGCCTGTGGTGCTTCGTTCGCACAGACCAAGTGGGACCTGCCCACCGCCTACCCCGCCACCAACTACCACACCGAGAACATCGCCCAGTTCGCCAAGGACGTGGACGCGGCCACGGGCGGCAAGGTCAAGATCACCGTGCACGCCAACGCCTCGCTGTTCAAGGCGCCCGAGATCAAGCGCGCGGTGCAGAGCGGCCAGGCGCAGGCCGGCGAAATTTTGCTGGCCAACTACGCCAACGAGAACCCGATCTACGCCCTTGACGGCGTGCCTTTCCTGGCCACCACCTATCCCGAGTCGAAAAAGCTCTACGAAGCCTCGAAGCCGGCGATGGAAAAGCTGCTGGGCGCGCAGGGCATCAAGGTGCTGTTCATGGTGCCGTGGGCGCCGCAGGGTATCTACTCCAAGAAGGAAATCAGCTCGGTGGCCGACCTGCGCGGCATCAAGTGGCGCGCGTACAGCCCCGCCACCGCCAAGATCGCCGAACTCATCGGCGCGCAGCCGGTGCAGATCCAGCAGGCCGAACTCAGCGCCGCCATGGCCACCGGCGTGATCGAGAGCTACATGAGCTCGGGCTCCACCGGTTACGACACGAAGACCTTTGAAAGCATCAAGAACTTCTACGACACGCAGGCCTGGATCCCGAAGAACGCGATCCTCGTCAACGCGAAATCGTTTGACGCACTCGACGCGCCGACCAAGGCGGCCGTACTGAAGGCCGCTGCCGACGCCGAAGCCCGCGGCTGGAAAACCGCCGAGGCCAAGAACGACGAATACAAGAAGCTGCTGGCCGACCGCGGCATGAAGATCCACAAGCCATCACCCAAGCTCGACGCCGACATGCGCCAGGTCGGCGGCATCATGCAGGCCGACTGGCTGAAGGCCGCCGGCCCCGATGGCGCCGCCATCATCGACGCCTACAAGAAAAAGTAAGCAAGCTCGCTTGCCAAAGACCTGACCCATGCGCAAATTTCTCGACGGCTTGTACAACGGCGCGGGCGCGCTCGGCGCGTTCTGCGTGTTCCTGATCTTCGTGCTGATGATCCTGGCCGGCGTGGGCCGGCAGATGAACTGGCATGTGAGCGGGCTCAACGATGTGGTGGCCTGGCTCTGCGCCGGCGCAGGCTTCTTCGCCATGGCCCACGCGTTTCGCCACGGCGACTTTGTGCGTGTCACGCTGGTGCTCGATGGGGTGAGCCCGAAGGTGCGCCGCGTGATGGACGTGATCTGCCTGCTGATCGCCTCGGTGTCGGTCGCCTACCTCACTTACGCGGCCACGAGCTTCACGTGGGAAAGCTACGAGTTCGCCGAGATGGCCACCGGCCTGGTCGTCATCCCGATCTGGATCCCGCAGTCGGCCTTCGTGCTCGGTTGCTGGCTGCTGTTGATCGCCATGGTCGACGAACTGGTGGGCGTGGTGCGCGGCGAAAAGCCGAGCTACCAGCGCGCCGTCGAAGAACGCCACGCGGCAGGCGATTTCTCTTCCGAAGTCTGAACATGCGCCAACGTTTTAGAACCATGAAAACCCCCACGTCCGCGGCCTTGCCGCAAGCCATCGGCGAGGGCTCGCAGCCATGATGGAAACGCTTCTGATGGGCGCTGGCCTCCTCGTCATCATGCTGATGCTGCTGGCCGGCGGCGTATGGATCGCCATGACGCTGGCCATCGTCGGCTGGGTTGGCCAGGCCTTTTTCACCAATACCCTACCGGCCAAGAACCTGTTCTCGTCCTTTTGGGAGAGCAATGCGAGCTGGGAACTCGCGGCCCTGCCGCTGTTCATCTGGATGGGCGAGATTTTGTTCCGCACCAAGCTCAGCGAAGAAATGTTCGAAGGCCTGCGCCCCTGGCTCAACCGCGTGCCGGGCCGGCTGATGCACACCACCGTCATCGGCTGCGGGGTGTTCGGCTCGGTCTCCGGCTCTTCGGCCGCGACCTGCGCCACCATCGCCAAGGTCGCGCTGCCTGAACTCAAGCGCCGCGGCTATGACGAACAACTGGCCATCGGCTCGCTGGCCACCGCTGGCACGCTGGGCATCCTGATCCCGCCGTCGATCACCATGGTCGTCTACGCCGTGGCGGCCGACGCGTCGATCATCCGCATCTTCCTGGCGGGTTTCCTGCCTGGCTTTTTGCTGATGGCCTTGTTCTCGGGCTACATCGCCTGGTGGAGCATCCGCAACCCGGACAAGGTGCCGCCGGCCGACCCGCCGACCACGTTCGCGGAAAAGATCCGCCTCTCGGGCAACCTGATCCCGTGCGCGCTGCTGATCGTGTTCATCGTCTGGGTGCTGGTCGCCGGCTGGGACACGGCCACCGAATGCGCGGCCTTCGGCGTGCTGGGCTCTCTGGCCATTGCTGCCTATGGCAAGAGCCTGACGTGGAAAAACTTCAAGGACGCCCTGATGGGCGCCACGCGCACCAGTTGCATGATCATGTTTATCCTGGCCGGCGCCGCGTTCCTGACGAAGACGATGGCCTTCACCGGCATTCCGCGCGAGCTGGCGGAATGGGTGGACAGCATGCACCTCTCGCCCTACGCGCTGATCGGCGCGCTGGTGGTGGTCTACCTGATCCTCGGCACCGCGCTGGACGGCATCAGCATGATCGTGCTGACCAGCGCCGTGGTGCTACCGATGATCCAGAAGGCCGGCTTCGACCTGATCTGGTTCGGCATCTTCATCGTGCTGCTGGTCGAGATCGCCGAGGTCACGCCGCCGGTGGGCTTCAACCTCTTCGTGCTGCAGAACATGACTGGAAAAGACAGCAACGTCATCGCCAAGGCGGCAATTCCATTCTTCTTCTGCCTGGTGGTGTGCATCGCGCTGATCACCATCTTCCCAAGCATCGTGACGATCCTGCCGGATGTGATGATGGGGGCGGAAAAGTAGATACCCCGGTTGGTCATTGCGTGTCGCGCCCACCCACACCTCGACAGGCTCAGGAAAAGCCTGCAGGTGCAGCGCCAGTTGCGCGGTCGCTCTGCAAGGCTGGCCAGCAAGCACGTGGGGCGCGCTACGGTCCTTGCCCCCCCGCCGCCAAGGGAGAGGTTAGGGCCAGGGGCACCGCCAGCGCCATCGCTCCCTTAAGCTGCGCCCTCTACATTGCACCTCGCTTCCAACCAAATGCTCCCCATCCTGGCCATCTGCCTCGGCGCCTGCATCGGCGCCCTCGCCCGCTACGGCCTCTCGCTGTGGCTCAACCCGGTCGGCGTCTTGCCGCTCGGCACCCTGGCCGCCAACCTGGTCGGCGGCTACCTCGTGGGCGTGTGCGTGGCGGTGTTCCAGAACATGCCGCAGCTCGACCCGGTGTGGCGGCTGCTGCTGGTCACCGGCTTCCTCGGCGCATTGACCACGTTCTCGAGCTTCTCGGCGGAGGTGGTGGGCATGTTGCAACAGCAGCGTTACACCCTGGCCTTGGGCACAGCGGCCGTCCACCTGTTCGGCTCGCTGCTGCTCACCATCGCCGGCATCCGCACGGCGATGTGGTTCATCGGCCAACCCGGCTGACCGGCCGTGGTGCGCTGACGGCACCGCTGCGCCGCCATCGGCGGGCGCTGCTGTCAGGGCCCGGTGACTTGGCGCTACGGACCTCACCCTGTTGGACTCAACGGCGCCAGTCGTTCCGGTAGTCGTCACGGTAACGCGGTCCGCCATGGTGGTGGCCCCAGCGCTGACCCGGCGGCACCCAGCCCGGCTGCTGTTGCACATAGACAGGCGGCGCCTGGATGTACACCGGGCGCGGCTGCACATAGACCGGCTGGGCGCCGTAATAGACCGGCGCAGGGGGGGCATACACCGGTGCCGGCTGCACATAGACAGGTTGCGGCGCGTAGATGGGTTGAGGCTGGTAATAGCCGGGTGAATTCCCCACCACCACGCCGGCAATCGGCGCCGAAATACCGATCGACCAGGACACGTCACCGCGTGCCTGCGCGGCCCCCGAGGCGACCAGCCCGGCGGCGGCAATGGCCAGCACGGCGGCACCAGCGGCCAGGGAACGAATGCGTGAAGTCATGACAAATCTCCTTGTAGAGCACGAGGCAGGCGCCTGATGCGCCGCCTTTGCCCTCATT
>JAQGNA010000511.1 GCA_028292075.1 Rhodoferax sp.
TGGCACATCTACCCGCAGGACGACGGCGTGCACCACGAGAAACTCGACGCCTTTCTCGACACCCTGCGGGCCCCGCCTTCGCTGCGCCAGGCGCATGCCGCCTGGAACGCCGCCGAGCCGCTCGCCGCCCTGCCCGACCTGGCCACCCACGCGTCCGAATGGGAGGACGCGGCCCGCCGCAGCCGGGCGGCTTTGCTGGCGCTGCCGGACCTGACAAGCCGGCTGCTTCAATTCGTGCTGGAAAAACGATAAAATTCAAGGCTTTGCGAAATCTCGCCGCGCCCGCTCGCGCCAGCTCACGTGCCCGACGTGGACAAACCGCCCGCGCCGCACTGAGCCCTTCCGCCCGCTTCCGCCCCTTTCATCACCGCCGCGACCGTGCCTCCACCCTGATGTGTTGACTTGATGTGTCGACGCGTAGAAGCATTGCAAACGGCCCCAACCTCAGAAACTGCTATGAAAATCGCTCAAGATATCCGCGCCGGCAACGTGATCATGCACGGCAAGGACCCGATGGTCGTGCTGAAGACCGAATACAGCCGCGGCGGCCGCAACTCCGCCACCGTGCGCATGAAGCTCAAGAGCCTGATCGCCAACTTCAACACCGAGCAGGTGTTCAAGGCCGACGACAAGGTCGACCAGGTCATTCTGGACAAGAAGGAATGCACCTATTCCTACTACGCCGACCCGATGTACATCTGCATGGACGAAGAGTACAACCAGTACGAAGTCGAAGCCGAGAACATGGGCGACGCGCTGAACTACCTTGAGGACGGCATGGAACTCGAAGTCGTGTTCTACGACGGCAAGGCCATTTCGGTCGAAGTGCCGACCAGCGTCCAGCGCGAAATCACCTGGACCGAGCCAGCCGTCAAGGGCGACACCTCCGGCAAGGTCCTGAAGCCTGCCAAGATCGCCACCGGCTTCGAGTTCGGCGTGCCGATTTTCGTGGCCCAGGGCGACAAGGTCGAGATCGACACCCGCACCGGCGAATACCGCAAAAGGGTTTGATTTTTTTCTGGTTCACCGCGATGCGTCGTTGCTTCGCCTGGTCGTACTGAAGTACTGCCTGCGGCTTTGCGCCTAGCCTCGCGGCGAACCAGAAACAAAATGGCGCGCCATGGCGCAAAGGCTCCTTCGGGAGCCTTTTTCATGGCTGAATGAAACCCCTCCATCACCGACCGTTGCCGACCGATGCCCGACATGTCCACCCCCCACGCCAAGACCGTGGCCCACTTCAGCCCCAAGGTGATCGTGCCGACGCCCGAGCAGCTGGCGGTTCAGGTCAGCCCGGCGCGGACGGCCATCGTCGAGGCGAATGCAGGGGCATCGAAGACGACCGTGCTGGCCTTGCGCATGGCCGAGGCCTGGACGCGCCATACGCATCCCGAGAACATCCTGGCGTTGACGTACACCGAGGCGGCCTCCACCGCGCTGAAACAGGCTCTGCGCAAGATCGGCGTGCCAGCAGCGGTGGTCGGGCTGTTCCGCATTGCCACCTTCGAGGCTTTCTGCACCACCGTGCTGGAAGACATCGAAGGTGCCCCGGTGCCGGTCTACACCGAGGCCGAACAGCTCAGCCCGACGCTGTGGGAAGCGGTCGACTGGGTGGCCGAACACCCCGACGCGCGCTGGCGCTCGGAGCTGTCGATGCCCACGCTCGGCGACCACGGCATGACCGATGCGTTCCTGCAGCAGAGCGAGTGGATCAAGGGCACGATGGTCGACGTGATCGAGCGCGAGGAACAGTCGGTCACCCCCGACTACGCCGGCGCGATCGGGGTTGAATACACGCAGCTCAAGATCTACCTGGCTTTTGAGCGCATCCGCCGCGCCAACCCGGAGCGGCCGGCTTTCCGCGCCGCCCAGGACGCCACCTACGACCTGGCCTGCCTGCTGCACGAAGGTGAGGCGGTGCAGCACTATGCCGCCTGGCCGCGCACGCTCCGGGTCGTGGTGGTCGACGAGATGCACGACATGAACCGGGCCATGTTCACCGTGCTGAAGGGCGTGCTTGCCACCAACCGGGCCTTTTTCTGCGGCGTCGGCGACATCGACCAGGTGATCCACAAGGCCGCCGGCGCCGACGCCCGCTTCATGCGCACGGAGCTTGCCGCGCACAGCGCCGAGGCCGGCCACAAGGCGGTGGTCTACCCCTTGACCCACAGCTTTCGCTTCGGCCCCATGCTGGCCCAGCTGGCGGGTCGCATTGCCGGCAAACCCTACGCCTCCAGGGCCGACCACGACACGCGCGTTGCCGTGCTGCGCTACGCCGACAGCGCCGACTGTGCGCGCCAGGTGGTCGCGGCCGCCATGCAGTGGAAGGCGCAGCCCAAGGCAAAGATGGCCGACTTCGCCGTGCTGCTGCGCCACGCGTTTCAGTCGGTCGAGATCGAGAATGCGCTCATCGACGCGGGCCTGCCCTACACCACGCTCGGCTTCGGCAGCTATGTCATGCGGCCCGAGGTGCTGTTCGTCCGCGGGCTGCTGGCGGTGGCCACCGACGACCTGCGCAGCGTGACCGACCCGCACACCCGCAAGGCCGTGATGCAGGCGCTGATGATGTTTTCCGGCTCGCGCATCGAGGTGCAGGGCCGCGAGCGCGAATCGCAAAACGACCTGATGAACGATGCGATCCGAAGCGTCACCGACAACCCGCTGTTCCTCACCTCGTTCTTCGACAACCAGATCTTGCGCAACGCGGATCCGCTGGCCCGCAAGCGCCTGGCCGCCGGCGTGCAGGCCGCCCGCCACCACGCGGGCCCGGGTCTGCTTCAAGCGGTGCTGCGGGCGCTGCAGATCACCGCCATGGTGAACCAGGTGCTGGTCTCGCAACAACGGCGCACCGAGGCTGCAGCGAACCTGCATTGGCTGGCCCGCGCCACCGACCGCTTCGCCAGCCCGGCACTGTTTTTCGAGCATTTGAACGCGGCGGAAGAACGGCAACGGGCGACCCGGCATGCCAAGGCGTCGAGCCTGGTGCTGGCCAGCATCGCCAGCGTGAAGGGGCTCGAGTTCGAACACGTCGTGCTGCCCTATCTGGCGCAGGGCGAATTCCCCGCGCCGCATGGCGACATGGCAGAGGAAACCAACACGCTTTACGTGGGCGCCACGCGGGCGCGCCGGTTTCTCACACTCTTGGCCAGCGATGCGCGGCCGAGTGAGTTCATGGGCCGCATCGAGCGCAAGACTTCCGCGTAGCCCTCGAAGATCGCGCTGATGGGCGAGCGCCCAGCAAAAAGGCTCCGCAGGGGAGCCTTTTTGCGTTCTTGCGATGTACCGGCGCCGAGGCCGCGCCAGGCGCAGCCGCGGGGCCTGGCCGCGTCAGCGCTTCATCAACACCTTCAGCGCGTTTTGCAGTCGGCGTGCCTGGGTGGCGTCGAAACCGTTGGCGAGCAGCTTGGCCACGTCCTGTGCCCAGGTCTGGGCCGGTGCGGGGTCATTGCGGCGGGTCAGCAGTTGCAATTGCAGCATGCGGCGGGCGCTCATCTGTTCGGCCGGGGTGGGCACCTCGGCCGCCATTTCGAGGCGCAGCAGAGCTTCGGCGGCGGTCTTCTCGTCGCTCTTGGCCGGACTGCCCAGGTTCTGCGCCCAGGTGGCGCGGGCGGCCGGCGTGATGCCATTGCCAAGCGCCTGTGCGCCTGGCAATTGGGCCGGATCGCGCTTTTCCCAGGCGGTGAGCAGCTCGGTCAGCACTTCGCCATGCGCCTGCGCGGCCAGCTTCTTGAGGGCCAGCTGCGCATGCTCCAGGGCTTCGCGCTGCGCGCGGAAGGCCACGTCGCCAAGGCGGGGTCCGCGGTCCTCGAAGGCCGGGCGGTCGCCGAAACGGCCACCGTCGCGGCCATCGCGTGAAGGACGCTCGCTGCGGATCGGTTCGAACTTGTTGTCGCCAGGGCGCGGCGCGCCCCGCGGGCCGTCCTTGCGGTCGCCAAACTTGCCGCCACGACCAGCCACTGCCGGCTCGGTCTTCTTCATGCCTGGACGGTCGTCGCCACGCATGGCCACCACCGGCTTGCGCGCAGGCTTGGGCGGCTCGACGGGCGCCGGGGCGGCGTCTGCAGCGGGCGCTTCTTCGCCTGCCACCGCTTCAGCCGACTCGCCTGGTGCGGCATCGGCGCTGGCTTCTTCCGGCTTGGCGGCGTTGTCGCCGTCGGACCCGGACGGCGTGGATGCCGCGGGCGGGGTCTCGGCCTGTGCAGCGGACTGCGCGGCCGCATCGGCCTTGTCGGCGTTCACGACGGCCTGGGCCTGGGCCTGACCGCGCAGGGCGGCGTCGAGGTCGTTCATGGCGCCACGGATCTTGGCCGCGTCCCCGGTGGCATTGGCGGCTTCGAGTGCCTTGGCGGCTTCGAGCACGACGCGGTCGCGGTCGCTCAGCGCGCTGGCGGACTTCTCACGCTCTTCGGTCTTGCGGTTGAAGGCGTCGTCGATGGGCTTCCTGAAGGCGTCCCACAGCTTCTGTTCGAACTTGCGGTCCATCGGCACGCTCTGTGCCTCGGCCTGCCAGCGCTGCTGCAGCGCCTTGACGGCGTCGATGCGCAACACCGGTGCGGCGCCCAGCTCGATCGCCTCGGCGATCATGGCCTGGCGGCGCTCGACGCTTTCCTTCTGGGCCGCCTCGAATGGCGCACGTGCGGCACCGAAGGCTTCGTTCCATTGCGGCTGCAGCTCGGCGAAGAGCT
>JAQGNA010000675.1 GCA_028292075.1 Rhodoferax sp.
AGCAGGTCTGGCTCGCGCAGCAGCCCGCCGGTGCGGGGCGTGAAGCCGGGGTAGAAGAACCACTTCACGCCGCCGGCCACCGGCGCGTCGCGCACCGGCGAAGGCAGGCCGTGGTTGCGCTCGACATAGGGTTCGGCGGACAGGTATTCGAGGTTCAGCCACATCGGGCGCGGCGCGCCGGCCGCGATGCCCGGCGCCATGGTCGCGATGAACTCGGGCGGAACGTCGCAGCCGAAGGCCTCGATCCACACGTCGGACGGCGGCAAGTCGGCCAGCACCGGTGGCACCAGCGGACGGGTCCATCGGTGCACCGTCACGCCCGGGCAGCCGTCCGGCGCGAGCCAGGCCAGGGCCGATGGGTCGTCTGCCCACAGCCGCACCTGCTCGCCGCGATGGGCCAGGTCGGCGGCCAGGCGCCAGCTGATGCCGATGTCGCCGAAGTTGTCGACGACGGTGCAGAAGATGTCCCAGCGCATGGTTTCCGGCCTTTTCGGTGCTTGTTCAGGCGGGGCGCCCAACGGAGGCCTGCAGATGGTCCACAAGCAGCCGGGCGACGCTGGAGAGCGAATCCATCGAGCGCACGCACACCGCCAACTGACGCTGGGCCCAGGGCTCGGCCAGCGTCACGACGCCGATCTTGAGCGCGCCGCGGTACAACGCGGCGCTGGCCCGCGGCATCACGCCGATGCCGAGCCCCGCCGCCACCATGACGCAGAGGGCGTCGTACCCGGTCACCTGGATGCGCAGGCGCAATGGCAGGCCGGCCTGAGTGGCGGCGCGGATCAGCTGGTTGTTGATGGCGCTGCCGGGGTGCATGCCGACGAAGTCGTGTGCCAGCGCATCTGCCAGCCGCGCCGACTTGCGCCGCGCGAGGGCATGGCCCGCCGGCACCACCAGCACCAGTTCGTCGCGGTGGTAGGGCAGCAGCACGATGTTCTCGCCGTAGCTGTCGGTGTTGAGGATGCCCACGTCGGCCGCGTTCTCCGCCACCGAATGCGCAATGGTCGAACTGATCTGCTCCTGCAGCCGCACGTCCACCTGCGGATGCGCGGCCATGAAGGTCTTGAGTTCGCGCGGCAGGAACTGGGTGATCGCCGAGATGTTGGCCACCACGCGCACATGGCCACGCGTGCCGGCGCCGTAATCCTTCATCTGGCTGGCGATGCCGTCCATGTCGTTGAGAACGCCGCGCGCCAGGTTGAGCAGCGCAAAGGCCGCCGCCGTGGGCGCCACGCCCTTGTTGCTGCGCGTGAAGAGCTCCACGCGCAGTGCCGCCTCCAGCTCGGCCAGGCGGCGGCTGGCGGCCGAGGGCGCGATGTGCTCGCGGGCGCTGGCCCCGGCGATGGTGCCGTCCTCCATCACGGCCACGAACAGGCGCAGGGAGACGGGGTCGAGCTTCATGGCGGCGATGGTAGCCGGGGCCGGCCCGCCATGCCGTTTTGCGATGGCAGCTTCGCGGATCAGCGTTTTGAAACCGCGGCCGGCGCTGGGAAGATGCGGGCTCTTGAACCAGGAGATCCCCGTGGAGACACCCATGCCGAACCAGGCGACCCAGATTGCCCCGCCACCTGCGGCCCTGACCCCGGCCGCTTTGCAGGGCGTTCGCGTGGTCGAGATGGGCCAGCTCATCGCCGGGCCGTTCTGCGGCAAGACGCTGGGGGAGTTCGGCGCCGACGTGGTGAAAATCGAGGCGCCCGCCGACCGCAACCGGCCGGGCTCGTCGGGCGGCGACCCGCTGCGCAACTGGCGCCTCATCAAGGAAGGCACCTCCGTCTGGTGGCAGGTGCAGTCGCGCAACAAGCGCTCGCTGGCGCTCGACCTGCGGCAAATAGAAGGGCAGGACATCGCCCGCCGCCTCATCGCCGAGGCCGACGTGCTGATCGAGAACTTCCGCCCCGGCACGCTCGAGGCCTGGGGCATGTCGCCGGAGGAACTGCACCGCCTGAACCCCGGCCTGGTGATGCTGCGCATCTCGGGCTACGGCCAGACCGGCCCTTACCGCGACCTGCCGGGCTTCGGCGCCATCGGCGAGGCCATGGGCGGCCTGCGCCACCTGACCGGCGAGCCCGGCCGGGTGCCGGTGCGGGTGGGTGTGTCCATCGGCGACACGCTGGCCGCGCTGCACGGCACCATCGGCGTGCTGACCGCGCTCTACCACCGCAAGGTGAACGGCGGCCAGGGCCAGGTGATCGACGTGGCGCTGCACGAGGCGGTGTTCAACGTGATGGAAAGCCTGGTGCCCGAATACAGCGCCTTCGGCGTGGTACGCGAGCCGGCCGGCAGCGCGCTGCCGGGCATCGCCCCGTCGAACGCCTACCCCTGCACCGACGGCTGGGTGCTGATCGCCGGCAATGGCGACAGCATCTTCAGGCGGCTCATGGAAGTGATCGGCCGGCCCGACCTCGCAGTCGCGCCTGACCTCGCTGACAACGCCGGCCGGGTGGCCCGCGTGGCCGAGATCGATGCGGCCATCGGCGCCTGGAGCGCGCCGCTCGCGGTGCAGGAGGTGCTCGATGTGCTCGGCACGGCGCGGGTGCCGGCCGGCAAGGTCTACACGGCCAAGGACATCCATGAAGACCCGCATTTCCGGGCTCGCGACATGCTGCTGCAGCAGACCACGCGCGACGGCTACACGGTCGAGGTGCCGGGAATCGTGCCCAAGCTGTCGGTCACGCCCGGCACCGTGCGTTCGAGCGCGCCCCACCTGGGCGACGACACCGACGCCATCCTGAAGGAAGCCGGCCTCACGGCCGCACAGATCGCGCTGTTGCGCGAGAAAGGGGTCGTGGCATGAACCACTCGAATCACAGCGTCTGGAATGGCGCCAAGCGTCGCATCCACATCCAGGAGGTCGGCACGCGCGACGGCCTGCAGGTCGAGGCGGCCTTTGTGCCGACCGAGGACAAGATCGCGCTGGTGAACGCGTTGTCGCATGCCGGCCTGTCGAAGATCGAGGTGACTGCCTTCGTCTCGCCGCAGGCCATACCGGCCTTGCGCGATGCCGAGACCGTGCTGCGCGAGATCGAGCGCCGCCCCGGCGTGGTCTACAGCGCGCTGGTGCCCAACGTGCGCGGTGCCGAGCGCGCCATCGACGCGCGCACCGACGAGTTCAACCTGGTGATGTCGTGCAGCGAAACGCACAACCTGGCCAACCTGCGGATGACGCGGGCGCAGTCGTTTGCCGCCCTGGGCGGCGTGATCGCCCTGGCGCGGGCCACGCCGAGCGGGCCGGCGCTGAACGTGTCGCTCTCGTGCAGCTTCGGTTGCCCGATGGAAGGCGACGTGCCCGCCGAAGTGGTGCTTGACTGGGCCGCGCGCTTCATCGACCTGGGTGTGCGCGGCGTCACGCTCTGCGACACCACGGGCATGGCGTTTCCGTCGCAGGTGGCGGCGCTGACCGAGGCTTTCCGGCGGCGCTGGCCGGCCACCGAGCTGACGCTGCACTTCCACAACACCCGCGGCATGGGGCTGGCCAATGTCATGGCCGCCATCGACGCCGGCGCCGACCGCTTCGACGCCTCGCTCGGTGGCCTGGGCGGTTGCCCCTACGCGCCGGGCGCAACCGGCAACGTCTGCACCGAAGAAATCGTGCATGCGCTGGCGCTGA
>JAQGNA010000538.1 GCA_028292075.1 Rhodoferax sp.
GC
Source organism: Rhodoferax sp. (assembly GCA_028292075.1). The sequence goes on from JAQGNA010000538.1 coordinate 3, forward strand.
GAACGCGCGCAATTTTTCGGTCTGGCCGGCGGCTATCTGGGCCAGCTCGGCACCGTCTTCGGCAACGTCGACTCCGACTTCTTCTACCGCCTGGTGCTGAACGCCGACCAGGTGGCCAAGACCAAGGCCGCCGCCAGCCCGCAGGCGCAAGACCTCCTGACCGGCTTTGCCGCAGGCTACAACCGCTACCTGCGCGATACGCCACCAGCTCAGTTGCCCACTGCTTGCGCCGGCGCCGCCTGGCTGCGGCCCATGACGGAAAGCGACGCCTACCTGCGCGTGATGCAGGCGGCGCTGACCGCCAGCTCGCTCGGCTTCATTGCCCAGATCGGCAGTGCCCAGCCGCCCGCCGCGGGCGAGAACGCGCAGGCGATGGCCGCCGCAACAGCCACCACCTCGCCGAAGTCTGCAACTGCTGACATACAGTTGGCGGCATTCGAAGCGGCGCCCATCGCCCAGGCGCTGTCGAAGGTGCGCGACCATTCGGTCGGCTCCAACGGTTATGGCTTTGGCAGAGACGCGACCGACAACGGAAAGGGTTTGCTGCTGGCGAATCCGCATTTCCCATGGTGGGGCGTGCTTCGCCTGAACGAGCTGCACATGACGGTGGCCAGCGAGAACTTCGACGTTTTCGGTGCCACCCTGCTCGGCGTGCCCGTGCCGCTGATCGGCTTCAACAGCAAGGTGGCGTGGACCCACACGCTCTCCACCGACAACCGCTTCACGCTGCGCTACCTGGCGCTCGACCCGGACAGCCCGACGCGCTATATCAAGGACGGAAAATCGATCGCCATGACCGCCGTGCCACTGACCATCAGCGGCAAGGCGCCGGACGGCAGCACGGTGCCGATCACGCGCACGCTCTACACCAGCGAATACGGCCCGATGCTGATGGACAGCAGCTTTGCCTGGAGCAGCAGCGCCGCCTTCGCGATCCAGGATGTCAACATCGGCAACTACAAGCTCATGGACCAGTTGCTGTTGAACGGCAAGGCCGACAGCGTGGACAGCCTGCGCGAGGCGTCGATGACCCACATGGCGCTGCCCTGGGTGAACACCATTGCGGCCGACAGCCAGGGCAATGCGCTGTTCGCCAACTACTCGGTCGCCGCGAACGTGAGCGATGCCCAACTGCTGGGCGGCTGCGTGCCTGGCGCGGCGGCCGGTGCGCCGTTCGAGGCGCTCATGGCTTCAACCGGTCTGGTGGTGCTGAGCGGCACCACCGCAGCCTGCGACTGGTCGGGCCCGGTACCTGCGTCGGCTCGCCCCTGGGTGAAGCGGTCGGACTATGTGGTGAACACCAACGACAGCCATTGGTGGCCAAGCCTGAAGACCTTTCTCACCGGCTTCCCCAAGATCATGGCGACCGGCCCGAATGCCGAAGGCCAGTTGCCGAACAACCGGACGCAAACCGGCCATGCGCAAGTGGCCGACCGGCTCGCCGGCACCGACGGCCTGGCCGGCCAGCGCTTCAACCTGGCCAGCCTGCAACAGGTGCTGGTCAAGACGCGATTCCACCGCGCCGAACGCTGGCTGCCCGACTTCACCGCCGCCTGCCTTGCGTCCAACACGGCCAGCGCCGCCGCACGCGACGCCTGCGACGTGTTGCAGGCCTGGGACAAGACCCATGGCCTGGCGAGCCAGGGCGCCATGTTGTTCCAGGAGCTCTATTTCGCCATGGGCGAACTCAACGATCCAAGCTGGTGGGCCGTGCCCTTCGACGCCGCCGACCCGGTCGAGACACCGCGCGGCGCGGCCGGCACCGCGGCCGCAATGGCCCGGCTGGAGGCGCTGGTGGCTTCGAGCCAGTTCGATACGCCCCTGAAGCGCCGCACGCGGCCGCAGGACGTGCAGATGCTGATCCGCCCCGAAGGCAGCATTGCCATGCCGGGCGGCGCGAAGACTTTCTACAACTGGAACGGCGTCAAGACCGAAGTCGCACCCGGCAGCTTCATCTACACCGCCGACCCGCTGACGCAGCAGGGTGCTGCCGGCAACAGCTACATCCAGTTCGTCACCTGGGACAATGCCGGCCCGGTGGCCGAAGGCCTGTTGACCTACGGCCAATCGTCCAACCCGGCCAGCCCGCACTACAGCGACCAGACCCGCAAGTACGCGGCCGGCGAATGGCTCAAGCTGCCTTACACCGATGCCCAGATCAAGGCCGACGCCAGCTACAGCGTCGTGGACATTGCCGAATAGCCCGGCCATTGGCGGAAGGCGCGTGGCTTGCGCGATCTGCGCGCGGCCAGCGAACGCCTGCATCTGCCGGTGGACCGTGCCGGTGCCGCATGCGGCCGAGGTGCTGATCCTGCAGCACCCGCTCGAAGTGGCCAATTCCAAGAACAGCGCCCGGCTGCTGCACATGTGCCTGCCGGGAAGCCGTTTGGTCGTGGCGGAGTCATGCGCCGATGACATCTGGCTGGCGGCGGCCTGGCAGGCAGGCGAGGCGCCGCGCCGGCCGGTGCTGCTGTACCCCGACACGGCGGCCGACCAGGCCGAGGACCTGACGCCACCGCCACCCATGCCGGCCGGCTGGACGGAGGCGCCCGGGACGCTTCGGCTGGTGGTGTTGGACGCCACCTGGCGCAAGAGCCGCAAGATGCTGTACCAGAGCCCGGCATTGCAGCGGCTGCCGCGGCTGGCCCTGAAGGAACTGCCCACGTCGCGCTATGCCATCCGCAAGGCGCACCGCGGTCATCAGCTGTCGACATTCGAATCGACCTGTGCCGCGCTGGCGCAGATCGAGCCAGCATTCCAGGCAGCGATTGGCCCGCTGATGGCCGCGTTCGACGGCTTCGTGGCGCAGCAGGCCGCCTACCGCCCGGCTTGACCGGCGCGGCCCCTGCCGCCGATTCGCCGCTACTTCACGGTTATTTAGCCGACTGGGCCTCGGCCATGGCACGGGCCGTGGCAATGCGCATCTTCTCCATCATCGGCGCCACCCGCGACTGCACCAGCAGCATCGTTTTTTGCATGACCACCGGCATCTTGTTGACCAGCGCCTCGCCGGCCGGGCTGCGGTAGAACGCCACCAGCCCGTCCACCTCTTCCTGCGTGAAGCTCTCCTGGTAGAGCTTCACGTACAGAGGCTTGAGCGTGGCCCACGACATTTCTTCCTTCATCGCCTCTGCGAACTGCCGCGGCGCGTTGTCCAGGAAACGCTGGAGCTGCGGCGTGATCTTCTTGCCGGCGAGCGTTTGCGCCATGCCTTGGCGCAAGGTGTTTTCCATGTTGGCGTTCACCGACTCCATGATCGACTCGCTCTTGGTGGCGACCAGCAGCGCTTCAACGGATTCGGTGGTGGGTGGCTCGGCATGCGCCGTGGCGGCCATCGTCAACACCGTCGACGCAAGCGCGATGGCGTTCAGGGCGCGGCGCATCGACCGGGGCAGGGCGGGGAACAGGGCAAAGAACATGCGGGAAAGAATAGCAGCCCGACGCGTTTTCAGTCCACCAGCGGTGACATTCGACTGGTAGATCTGCCGTCTCGAAGATGCGAGGCCAGCCGGCAGAAGTGGCTGCCAACGACGATGGATGTGCCGCTTGGGCACGGTGGCGCCAGTCGGTCAGCCCCGCAGATCGCACCACAGGTGCACCTTGCCGAGGTAGGCATCTCCCACGCGCACGGCCATGGGCTCGGTGCCCCAGGGCGCGAAGCCGCAGCGCCGGTACAGGGTTTCGGCCGCTGTGTTGCCCTCGGTCACGGTCAACTGCACCGTGCGCAACGACGGCCTGGCCCGGGCTGCCGCCAGCACAGCGTGAACCAGCTGCCGGCCCAGGCCCTGGCCCTGCGCCGCGGTGTCGACCACCATGCCGAACAACGTCGACTTGTGGCGAGACTTCAGTCGCTTCTCGAACGACAGCCCTGCAGCCCCCAGCAGCGTGCCATTGCGCAGCGCGCCGAACACCAGCTCGGGCGTGTCCTCGTCTGGTGACAGGCGGGCGGCCCACCAGGCGACCGGCTGCCCGGCGCGTTCCACGGCGCTGGTGGTGAAGGCGCTCGGATGCGCATCGTAGGCCCGCAGCATCAGCGCGCGGTAGGCGCCCGCGTGGCTGGGGTCGAGGCGGATGATGGTGCGGGCAGCGGAAGAGGCAGCGGAAGAGGCGGCGGGGGGCATGGCGTGCATGGCGAGGAAGGCGTCGGGTGGTGTTGGCGCTGGATGGCTTTGCGTGGCGCAGTGTGGCCGCGAATGCCGCCGGCCCGGTGGTGCGGCAAGTGGCCCCGGGCCGCGTGGCTAGCCCGAAACCTCCGCCTCCACCAGCTTGGCCAGCAGGGCCAGCGATTCCTGCCAGCCCATGTAGCAGGCCGCCGCCGGAATCATCGCCGGAATGCCTTCCTGCACCGCGGTCATCTCGGTGCCGCAGAACACCGGCAGCAACGTGATGGTGGTCTGCATCGTGCCTGGGAGATGCGGGTCGTCGAACACGCCGGTGTAACGCAGGCGCTCGTTCGGCAGCAGCTCGAGGTATTCTCCGCCGAAGCTGTGGGCCTGGCCGTTGGAGAAGTTGGTGAACGACATCCGGTAGTGGCCGCCAACCCGCGGGTCCATGGCGTGGACCTTGCCGCTGAAGCCGTTCGGCGGCAGCCATTTGGCCAGCGCGTCGGCATCGAGAAAGGCGCGGTAGATGCGCTCGGGCGGGGCCCGCAGCACGCGGTGCAGGCGGATGGTCTGGGACGATGGCGTGGCGTTGGACATGGTGTCGGTTCCTTGGTGCAGAGGATGGCCCTCTGAATGTACGACGAAGCGGACGGACCGAAATCGACATCGAAGCTGAGAATCGCCGTGCCCGGCCATCGGCCTCGGCCCGTTATCATGCGATCGCCCCCGTACTGGCCGGCTTTCCATGTCCACCCGCCCATCTTCCCCCAAAGCCCCCAAGCCCGCCGTCCCCGGCCACCAGCCGCTGGCCGAGCGCCTGCGTCCGCACACGCTGGGTGAAGTCATCGGCCAGCAGCACCTGTTGGGCGACGGCATGCCGCTGCGCATCGCGTTCGAATCCGGCCAGCCGCATTCGTGCATCCTCTGGGGGCCGCCCGGCGTGGGCAAGACCACCATCGCCCGGCTCATGGCCGATGCCTTCGACGCCCAGTTCATCACCATCAGCGCCGTGCTCGGCGGGGTGAAGGACATCCGCGAGGCGGTCGACCAGGCGCTGGCCGCGCGCGACGGCCCGGCCGACGGCCAGCGTTCGCTCGACTGGGTCTCGCGCCGCACCATCGTCTTCGTCGACGAGGTGCACCGCTTCAACAAGAGCCAGCAGGACGCCTTCCTGCAGCATGTGGAGAGCGGCCTCTTCACCTTCATCGGCGCGACGACGGAGAACCCGTCTTTCGAGGTCAATTCGGCGCTTTTGTCGCGTGCGGCGGTGTATGTGCTGCAGCCGCTCGGCGAAGACGACCTGAAGCAGATCGTCGTGCGGGCGCAGGCGATCCAGGCAGTACCCGCCATCGAGTCGGTGGCCATCGACCGTCTCGTGGCCTATGCCGATGGCGACGCCCGCCGGCTGCTCAACACGCTGGAGACGCTGGCCGTGGCCGCGCAACAGGAGCGGCTGGCGCAGATCGACGACGTCTGGCTGCTGCGCGTGCTGGGCGAGCGCATGCGCCGCTACGACAAGGGCGGCGAGCAGTTCTACGACACCATCAGCGCGCTGCACAAGTCGGTGCGCGGCAGCGACCCCGACGCGGCGCTCTACTGGTTCGTGCGCATGCTCGACGGTGGTGCCGATCCCCGCTACATGGCGCGCCGCTTCATCCGCATGGCGAGCGAGGACATCGGCCTGGCCGACCCTCGGGCGCTGCGCATGGCACTGGACGCGGCCGACGTCTATGAGCGCCTCGGCACGCCCGAAGGCGAACTGGCGCTGGCCGAATGCGTGGTGTACCTGGCGGTGGCACCGAAATCGAACGCGGTCTACCAGGCTTTCAACGAAGCCAAGGCCTTCGTGAAGAAGGATGGCACCCGTCCGGTGCCCATGCACCTTCGCAATGCACCGACAAAGCTCATGAAGCAGCTCGATTACGGCAAGGGCTACCGCTACGCCCATGACGAAGAGGGCGGTTTCGCGGCCGGCGAGAACTACCTGCCCGAAGGCATGCCGCCGCCAGGCTTTTACCGGCCCGTGCCACGTGGCCTGGAGATCCGCATCGCCGATAAGCTGGACGAACTGAAACGGCGCAACCATCAACCGGACTAATGCCGCGGCAAACCCGTGAATGGGGCATGCGGATGCTGTTTTTTCAAGGGTAAACCCCGTCCGCTCACGGTGTTTGGCCCCGCGAACGGATGGCTACAATCCGCCCCGGAACCCGCCAAATCACAGCCTGGCGGGTTTTTTGCTAGATACACCCTCGTGCCCAAAAGGAGGGCCGCCGGTTCCAGGCCTGGCGGCATTCGAGGTCTTCTTGCACATCACAAAAACGGAGTAATTCTTTATGGAAATATTGCTACAGCAGATCATCAATGGTCTGGTCCTGGGCAGCATGTACGCGCTGGTGGCCCTGGGCTACACCATGGTGTACGGCATCATCAACCTGATCAACTTCGCCCACGGCGAAGTGCTGATGGTCGGGGCTTTGACCAGTTGGACGATCATCGGCCTGATGCGTGACGCCTGGCCCACCTCGCCCGGCTGGCTGGTGCTCTTCGTCGCGTTGATCATCTCCTGCGTGGTGGCTGCCGCGCTCAACTTCATCATCGAGAAGGTGGCCTACCGGCCGCTGCGCAACAGCCCCAAGCTCGCACCCCTCATCACGGCCATCGGCATGTCGATCCTGCTGCAGACGCTGGCCATGATCATCTGGAAGCCGAACTACAAGCCGTATCCAACGCTGTTGCCAAGTGCCCCGATCGACATCGGCGGCGCGGTGATCACGCCGACGCAGATCCTCATCCTCGGCCTGACGGCGGTTTCGCTGGCCCTGCTGATGTGGCTGGTCAACTACACCAAGCTCGGGCGGGCCATGCGGGCCACGGCGGAGAACCCGCGCGTCGCCTCGCTGATGGGTGTCAAGCCCGACATGGTCATCTCGGCCACCTTCATCATCGGCGCGGTGCTGGCCACCATCGCCGGCGTGATGTACGCGTCGAACTACGGCACGGTGCAGCACACCATGGGCTTCCTGCCCGGCCTCAAGGCCTTCACGGCGGCGGTCTTCGGCGGCATCGGCAATCTGGCCGGCGCGGTGGTCGGCGGCATCCTGCTGGGGCTGATCGAATCGATCGGCTCGGGCTACATCGGCACGCTCACCGGCGGTGTCCTCGGCTCGAACTACTCCGACATCTTTGCCTTCATCGTGCTGATCATCATCCTCACGCTGCGGCCGTCCGGCCTGCTGGGTGAACGCGTGGCCGACCGCGCCTGACCGAGGAGCACATCCATGAAATCCAACACCAATCTCAAACTGCTCGCTGGCGCCGCGGCACTGATCGTGCTGCCGCTGATCCTGCAGGGCTTCGGCAATGCCTGGGTCCGCATCGCCGACATGGCGCTGCTCTATGTGCTGCTGGCCCTGGGCCTGAACATCGTGGTCGGCTACGCCGGCCTGCTCGACCTGGGCTATGTCGCCTTCTTTGCCGTGGGCGCCTACATGTTCGGCCTGATGGCTTCGCCGCAGCTGACCGACAACTTCCCGGCCATCGCCGCCATGTTCCCGGGCGGTCTGCATTCGCCACTCTGGCTGATCGTGCCGCTCGGGGCCGGGCTGGCGGGCCTGTTCGGCGTGATGCTGGGTGCGCCCACGCTCAAGCTGCGCGGCGACTACCTGGCCATCGTGACGCTCGGCTTCGGTGAAATCATCCGCGTGTTCATGAACAACCTGGACCACCCGATCAACATCACCAACGGCCCCAAGGGCCTGGGGCAGATCGACTCCATCAAGTTCTTCGGCCTCGACCTCGGCAAGAACCTCGACCTCGGCGGCTACACGCTGTCGTCGGTGTCGCTGTACTACTACCTGTTCCTGGTGATGGTGGTGGTCAGCGTGATCATCTGCCACCGCCTGCAGGTCTCGCGCATCGGCCGCGCCTGGATGGCCATCCGCGAGGACGAGATCGCCGCCAAGGCCATGGGCATCAACACCCGCAACATGAAGCTGCTGGCCTTCGGCATGGGCGCTACCTTCGGCGGCGTCTCGGGCACCATGTTCGCGGCCTTTCAGGGCTTCGTCTCGCCGGAATCCTTCAGCCTGATGGAGTCGGTGATGATCGTCGCCATGGTGGTGCTGGGCGGCATCGGCCACCTGCCCGGCGTGATCCTGGGCGCGGTGCTGCTGTCGGCGCTGCCCGAGGTGCTGCGCTGGGCTTCCGGCGTGTTCGACCTGCAGCGGCTCACCGAGGGCCGGCTGGACGCCTCCATCCTGCGCCAGCTGCTCATCGCGCTGGCCATGATCATCGTCATGCTGCTGCGCCCGCGCGGCCTGTGGCCCACCC
>JAQGNA010000543.1 GCA_028292075.1 Rhodoferax sp.
GCACTGGTACATGAGCGGGTCGGTATAGAAGCTCTCAGGCACTTCGGCATTGCGCGCCTTGCGCACCAGCTCGACATGGTTGATATAGGCCGAGCCATCGGCCCACTGGTAGGCGCGCGGCAAGGGCGCCATGCATTGCTTGGGGTCGAACGGAAAGGCATGGCGCGAGCGGCCCTGGTTCAGCGCGTTGGAAAGCTCCTCCAACTGCGGACTCATGAAGCCCCAGTCGTCCAGCACCTGCTGGAGGCGCGCGGCAATGCCGGTCGCATAATGAGCCGTGGCCAGATCGCGCGAGACGACGACCAGCTGGCCGTCCCGGGAACCGTCTTTGTAGGTGGCGAGTTTCATGGAGTTCGGTGTCTTTCAGCGGCGGAACGAATGCGGCATTGTGAACGCGAGTGCGGCGTCGCGCCTCTCTTCAAATTACGCGTGGTTAAATTTGTTTAACTAAACGAAAACAGGAATTTTAGTGCAAGCAGCAGGCATCGCGGACGACGGCCATGCGGAGGCCGACGCCTCCCCTGAACTGCAGGACAAGGAGCGCGCCGGCATCCAGTCCGTCGAGGTCGGGTTTACGCTGCTGAGCGTGCTGGCGCAGGCCAAGGGTCCGCTCATGCTGCGCGATCTCGCGGCGACGGCCGGCATGAGCGCGGCCAAGGCGCACCGCTACCTGGTGAGCTTTCAGCGGCTCGGGCTGGTCACGCAGGACGGCCGCAACAACCGCTACGACCTGGGGCCGGCCGCCTTGCGACTCGGGCTGGCGGCGTTGAGCCGCACCGACGCGGTCAAACTGGCACGCGAGCGCATCGGCCCGCTGATGGCCCAGATCGGGCACACCCTGGCGTTGGCGGTTTGGGGCAACCACGGACCGACCATCGTCCACTGGGAAGAGGCGCCGGAGGCGATCACCGTGAACCTGCGCCTGGGCGACGTCATGCCCTTGCTCGCCTCGGCCACCGGCCTGTGTTTTGCGGCGCACGTGGCGCCCGACGCGATCGCACCGTTGCTCGATGAAGAGCTGGCCCGCGCCCGCAAACTCGGCCGTACCGATCTTCCCGACACCCCCGCCGCGCTGCAGGCGCTGCTTGCCGACGTGCGCCGCCATGGCGTGGCGCGGGTGGTGGGCACCTTGCTGCCGGGCGTCACCGGTTTTTGCGCGCCGGTGTTCGACGCCGACGGGCACATGGCGCTCGGGCTCACCGCGCTGGGTTCGCAGGCCATGGTCGATGCCGGCTGGGACGGTGCCGTTGCGGCGCCGCTCCGTGCCGCGGCCGCGCAGTGGTCCTTCGACCTGGGCCACCGCGCTTGAGCCAGCCCGGCATGGACGCGGCAAGCAGGCCGACCGGCGCACCGCCGAGGGTTGGCATTCCGGTGCGGGCGTTGGCGGTGATCGGCGCGGCGGTGGTGCTGGCACATGCCTGGCTGTTGCAGGCCCTGCCCGCACCGCCATCGCTGATGGCACCGCCCCCGCGCGCGCTGACGACCCGCACCGTGACGCCGGCCCCCGCACCCGTGGCGGAAGCCAAGGCGGTGCGCCCACCGGCACCTGCGCCAAAACCGGCGCCCGCGCCACCGCGGCCCAAGCCGACGCCAGTGCCGACGCCGGCGCCCGCGCCGGTAGCGAGGTCGGCCCCGCCGCCTGCTTCGGTGCCAACCGACGCCGTGGCTTTTTCAACGCCGCCTGAAACGCCAGCCGGCGACCCTGCAGCCGCCGCGGCAAACGCTGCCGCACCGGCTGCATCGGCCGCGGCGGCGCCAGCCATCGCCTCGGCCGCCGAAGCCCCCGCGGCCCCCGCGCCGCCGCCACCCCGCGAAAAGCCGGTTGGCGCGTCCATCCTCGCATTCCCCGCCTCCGGGCGGCTGAAGTACGAGGTGGTGGGCGAGGTGAAGCGGCTGAGCTACAGCGCCCGCGCCGAACTGCTGTGGATGCAGGACGGCGCCAACTACGATGCCGTGCTGGAGGTGCGGGCCTTCCTGCTCGGCGCATTCAGCCAGATGAGCAGCGGACAGGTCAGCTCCGAAGGACTGGCACCGCTGCGCTTCGCCGACAAGCGGCGCAACGAGGTTGCCGCGCATTTCGAACGCGACAGGGGCAAGGTCAGCTTCAGCGCCAACACGCCCGAGGCACCGCTGCTGAGTGGCGCACAAGACCGGCTCAGCGTGATCTTCCAGCTGGCTGCCATGCTGGGCGGCGAACCGGCGAGGTTTCCACCCGCCACCACGGTCACGTTGCAGGTCGTCGGCCCGCGCGACGCCGAGCTTTGGGTGTTCACGGTGGAAGGCGAAGAAACGCTGGCGTTGCCCGGTGGGCCCGTGCCGGCGATCAAGGTGATCCGCAACCCCCGGCGAGAGTTCGACCAGCGCATCGAGGTGTGGTTCGCACCGTCGCTCGGCTACCTGCCGGCCCGGGTCAAGGTCACGCAGGCCAACGGCGACTTCGTCGACCAAAGGTACACCGGTGTCGAGAAACCCTGACAAGTGCTGCGCCGGGCCGCTGACCTTGAAACCCCTGCATTCGTTGCAATCTACCTTGCAGACCTTCTGGAACCGTGTGCCCAAACCCACAAATCGCCAAGGCGCGCGGTTTATTAACCCCAAACTCGACAGGCGCGCGGCCTCGGGTGTATCTTGAATCAGGTTTCAGACGGAACAAGGACTTTGCCCTCATGAATACGCTTTACGACTCTGAATCTTTCGCGGTGGTCCACATGGAAGCCAACGC